>WQSN01000002.1 GCA_009787835.1 Treponema sp. | reverse complement strand
TGTTTCCCGCGATTCGCGCGAAGAATCTTTGAATTATTTATTATCGTTATTATTTGTTCCAGATATTGCTTTGATATATTTTGCCTTTCGGCGATTTCTTTAAGCGCTATAAACTTGTCATTTCTATGCTCTGCGAGGTCCAGCAGCATTCGCAGAGCATATCTGCCCTTCGTAGATATTTTCAATGGCTTAACCTCCTTTATGTTTAATTACTGTATAATAATATATGTTTACTATGTTTTACAAGCATTGAACGAAATATTTCCATATTGCATATTCGCTTTCATAGTCAATGTCGTATTTGAATAGCGCTCCTATTCTTTGCTCCAGAGCTGACAGCTCAGGATCGCTGCGTCTTCTTGGGCGCGGCGAATTAATTATAAATCTATAGCGTATAGTTCCGGGGTTAGCCGAAAAAACAACAATCTCGTCTGACAGATATAACGCTTCGTTTACATCATGGGTTACCAATATTACTGTTATTCCCGTTTCATTCCATATACATAAAAGATCATCCTGCAAGCGTTCTCTTGTCAGCGTATCAATGGCGGCAAAAGGTTCATCCATAAGAATTATGCGCGGTTCTACCACTAAGGCTCTCGCCAAAGCAAGCCGTTGTCTCATGCTGCCCGAAAGCTGAGACGGATATTTATTAAGCGAAAAGATTTTTTTACAGAGATTATTAAATCTAAGATTGTTGTTCCAAAAACTGAAGTTTTGGAACAGCCTCTATTGTTTTAATTTTATATAGTGTTACTGTTCAGCATAACTGCATCAGATTTATACTTTTTTGCTTCTTCCGGGTGCATGTCCCTGACGAATTTATTCAATATTGTGTTTATTTGATTTATATCGATTGGTTTAGGAATAAAACCGTCAAAACCGTTATTCTCGAACATTTTGTCATTTCCTACCAAAGCGTTTGCTGTCAAAGCAACAATAGATCCTGTGTAACCTAGCTCCCGCAGTTTTTTGGTGGTTTCTATACCGTCCATTTTCGGCATCATGTGATCCATGAATATTATATCATACTTTTTTCCGTTTATTATTTTTTCAATCGCTGTAATGCCCGAGTCTGCCATTTCCACATCAAGCTTGTAGGATAAAAGTATTTCGCAGGCTACATAAAGGTTTATCTCTACATCATCAACAACCAATACGCTGCCGTAAGGCATCATCTCTTTTGTAATTTCCTGCTTATTTTGTTTTTTATTTGTAAATGTAAAGTTGCTTAACCGATGCGCCAGTTCTTCTCCGATTGGCGAGTTATCAGCTGATTGCTGTTTTATCGTAACGGTGAATATACTGCCTTTTCCAAATTCGCTTTCTACGCTGATCTCTCCTTCCATCATTTCTACAATTTTTTTTATTATATTTAATCCAAGCCCTGTTCCTTCTATTGACCGGTTTGCCGCCATATTAAAACGCGCATATTCATCGAATACTTTTTTTCTGTCTTCTTCTATCATACCCTGTCCTGTATCGCTTACGGAAAAAACAAGTATGATATTTTCGTTAATTATTATGTGTTTTACAGAGAGTTGAATCTGTCCTTTTTCTGTGTACTTAATCGCGTTAGAGAGAAGGTTATTAAGAATTTGTTTAATCCTTATTTCATCGCCGTAAAGCCTCGACGGCAGATTTTCATCAACGCTTAATTTAAAATCAATGGGCTTTGATCCTATTCGTACAATGTTAAGCTGAATCGCGTCGTTAATTAAACTGGGCACATCATATTCATACGGAATTAACTCCATTCTTCCTGTTTCTATCTTTGTCAAATCCAGAATATCATTGATTATTCCAAGAAGGTTAATGCCGGAACTATGTATTTTTTCAAAGGCTGCCATATACCTGTCAGGGATGGTTTCATTCTGCATTTCAATTTGAGTGATCCCCAGGATTGCGTTTAACGGCGTGCGAATTTCATGGGACATTGTCGCAAGGAAATTACTCTTGGAATGGTTAGCGGCTTCTGTCTTTTTATTAGCGTCAATCAATTGCATGTTTTGTTTTTCAATTGCGTTTTCAGAACGGGCAATGAACATATTTATCACAATTAAAATAAAGAAAATTAGTATAAGCATACTAAAAAATAATATATTCATGGATTGATTAAGTGCAAACAAACTGTGCTGCGGATAGCTGATCACCGCATACCATTCCATCTCCGGAATGGAACTTACAAGATACATTTCTTCATTTCTGGTAAAAATAATTTTTTCACCGGCGGAGAGCATGGCGGCTGTTTTGATAATCTGTTCGCTTTCATCCGTGAAATATTCGTTAAGGTGTACTTTGTTATTTACTAGCTCAAAATCACTGGCGGATGTAATCTCGTGAAATTTATTAAATGTATAGGCGGTAATATTTAATTCAAACTCCCTGTAGGCGTTGGCAATGAAATCCGAAAAATTTGTCAGGTTAATGGCTGTTCCAAGCATACCCAGAGGTTTCCTGTTTTCTTCATCAAATACAGGAGCGTTAACCCAAAGGTAGATCTGCCGCACATTGGGATTATAATTAATATTAAAGTTATATTGTTCCGTATTGTAAAGGGTTAAGTTATACCAGTAAGATTCAGGATCATCAGGATTTACAACATAAGATTCATTGCCGGTGGAGTAAAAAATCCTGTCAACATCGTTAATCCAGAAAACTACTCCCTGTTTAAAATTCCGCTCATATACATCAAAATCTTTTTTTGCCAATGATTCTAAACTTTGATCGGAAGGGTTCTTGAAATAGTCCCGGATAAAAGGAGAATCGGCCATGCTGAGCACCAGCGACAATTCACTGTTTACCGCTGTAGTCAACCGAAGCCGTATTGTTTCTGACGCAAAGATGAGCTGTTGTTCAATATATGAACGATTGGTTTGACGTGCGGAAAGTGTATATACTGTAATGGATGTCAAAGAAATAACAAGAAAAAAAATACAGGAAAACAAAAGAAATGTTTTCTTTACAGGGTGTTTCGATATTTTATCAGAAATGATTCCCATATTTTTTTGCACCTTGCCGCAAAAGCTTGATTGTACTCGCTAGTTAATATAATAGACATAATAACATATTATGTCAATAGGTTATATATGATTTGCAAAGATTTTTTAAAATTCCGCTTATTGACATTGATTGTTTATATATATAAGATACTAATAACATACTATAATAATATGTTTATTAAGTATTTAAGAGGACATGATGTCAAACTATAAATTTGACATAATCCAGGTACACGCACGACAGAACAAATCCCCGCCGCTATAATTCGTTAACAATTCAACTTTTATTTATGCTGATAATAGCCGCCTCGGAGAATTGAACCCCGGGCGCACAGCTCGGACTAAAATCTTCGCGCCTTATTTATCTGTAAAGTTTTTTTTCCTGCGCCACGCCATGTTGCTTTATACACAAACACGACTTTACCGTGCGATTATTGGGGCGCTAAACACGCAGATTTTTATAAGTTATTGCCACCTCGGAGAATTGAACCCCGGGCGCACAGCTCGGACTAAAGTCCTCGCGCCTTATTTATCTGAAAAACTTTATTCTTGCGCCACGCCATGTTGCTTTATACACAAACACGGCTTTGCCGTGCGATTATTGGGGCGCCAAACACGCAGATTTTTATAAGTTCTTGCCACCTCGGAGAATTGAACTCCAGACACGCAGATTTTCAGTCTGCTGCTCTACCAACTGAGCTAAGGTGGCTGATTAATTGCTGTGTTTTAACAAGGTTAAAATACCCTTTATGTAACTTACGATGTCCATGCACAGTTTAATTTATTTTTACCATAAAATTGAAAGTATTTCAAGTGTTTTATGACGTTATTTTTCAGTTAAAATATCTTATGGCTAGTGTCCTGTAATATTCGGTTTCCAAAATAATAAAATGCGTTAATTCCTTATTATATAAGGAATTAACTTAACATACTATTCCGTCATTTGAATATTACAGGACACTGGAACAGATTTTTGGTGATATATGGATATTTTCAACCTGAGCGCCGTCTTTAAAGCTGCGTCCTAATGGTTTTTATTCTAGTTTTTGGCGATGGCCAGTACAATTAGTTATGTATTTTTATTCCGACGGCTAATTCTTGCTAATATCTGCGTTATTATACAGTGATTCGTTGTATACTTTTCTTTTATCGATGTTTTTTAAAACGGAATATGCTTCATGTATAAAAATAAATTTTTCTGCTGCATCGTGGTTTTTATTATAGTCAGGATGATATTTTTTTGCCAGAAGTCTAAAAGCGTGGTTTATCTCATTTGCATGAGCGTTATATTTTACTCTTAATACATCGTAATAGTTCAATTTTATACCTCCTTTATTTATAATATAATTAAAACAGAAATAAAAGGAAAGAAAATTCGATTGGGATATTTTATACAATGTCTTAATAATTTAATGTTAGCTTATTTTTGATGATACCTTGCGTACCAGCGAATATTTTTTCATTTATTCCCTGTTCCCTGATCTTTTTTTCGGATTAAATTTCGTTGAATCTTGCCGCTGATTGTTTTTGGCAGTTCCGGAACAAATTCTATAATGCGCGGGTATTTATAGGGGGCGGTGGATTTTTTAACATGATCCTGCAGTTCACGGATCAGTTCATCAGACGCGGTAAAACCACGCGCAAGGACTATTGTCGCTTTTACAATTTGTCCGCGCATTGAATCGCTTGCTGCGGTAACGGCGCATTCAAGCACTGAAGGGTGTTCCATAAGAGCGCTTTCAACTTCAAACGGGCCTATGCGGTAACCGGAACATTTTATAACATCGTCATTGCGGCCTACAAACCACAGATAACCGTCGTCGTCCATCCAGGCCATGTCTCCGGTTTTATAGATTCCGTTGTTCCAGCTTTTTTCTGTAACTTCCCTGTCTTTCCAGTATCCCCTGAATAAACCGGGAAAATCTGAAGGGCCGGTTAAAGGAATTCTGCTTTGTCCTTCGGAACCGCTTTCAAGTTCAGTTTCATACATGTTTTTTCCAGCGCGTCTTATGCTCATATTGCCGGTAATGCCCTCATCGCAGATTTCTCCGTTTTCGTCCAGCAGTTTAAGATCGAATAAGGGCGCGGGTTTTCCCATTGAACCGGGTTTAACGGGCAGCCATTTAAAGGCCGCTGCCATTACCGAAGTTTCGCTTTGGCCGAAACCTTCGCGGATCTCAAGGCCTGTCAGTTCCCTGAACTTATTGTAAACCTCAGGGCTTAATGGCTCGCCTGCAACAGACGTGTGGCGGATGAAGCTAAAATCGTATCCTGAAAGATCTTCTTTTATCAGATAACGGAATACAGTCGCCGGAGCGCAGAAGGAGTCTGGTTTTATCCTCATAATGGCGTCTAACATTCCTTTGGGGGTAAATTTTTCAGTGTCATAGGCGCCGATTGCCGCTCCGCAAATCCACTGGCCGTATATTTTTCCCCAGGCGAATTTAGCCCAGCCTGAATCGGTGTGCGTTAAATGAATGCTGTTATCTTCTGCGCAGTGCCAGTATTTCGCAGTTACAATGTGTCCCAGTGGGAGAGAGTGATTGTGAAGCACCATCTTCGGCATTCCAGTTGTGCCGGAAGAAAAATAAATCAGCATTGGGTCATTAATTGAAGATGGAATTCTTGTAAAACTTTCAGAAGCCCTTTCAATTTCAGCGCGCATATCAATAAAACCTTCAGGGATTTTGTCTCCGACAACGGCGGCTTTTTCCGGTTTATTGCAATTTGAAAGTGTTGCGGCGATATTATCCAGCAGTTCCCTGTCGTCGACTGCGATTAAAAGTTTTACATCTGCGATTTTACAGCGGTACTCCAAATCTTTTGCCGTTAGCTGATATGTTCCGGGAATGCAGACAGCGCCTATTTTGGAAAGTGCGCACATGAGAATCCAGACTTCGGGCCGCTGTTTTAAAATGAGCATCACAACATCGCCCTTTGTGACACCTAACGCAAGCAGAGCGTTTGCGGCCTTGTCTGACATTCGTTTAATTTCGGCGAAGGAATGGGATTTAACAGAATTCGTATCATCTGTCCGTATTAAAGCTTTTTTTTCAGGCTGTAATTCTGCCCATGCGTCCGCAACATCGTAGGCGAAGTTAAAATCTTCAGGGGCATTGCATTTGTAGTTCTCAAAAAAATCTTCGTAACTGTCAAAATCTATGCGCGGGCAGAAACGTGAAAGTATTTCATTCATTTATTATTCCTGAATTATCGTGATAAACTGCGCGGATCCGTTTACCGCCCGCTGACCATGGGGAAGGCGCGCGTCAAAATAAATTGAATCGCCTGAGCGCAGGAGATGTTCGTTCTTTCCTACGGTTACTTCTACCTGACCTTCAACTACATAGTTGAACTCCTGCCCTGAATGGGACACATGCGGCGCGGCGGGTTTTGAAGAATCGAGGCGCACAAGAATGGGTTCCATTGTTCTGTGTTTGAAGTTATACGCAAGACTTGAAAACTCATAACCGGGATAGCGTTCAATCTGCACGCCCTTGCCGCTGCGGCACACAGATGCGCTGTCCATCCTTGCCTCTTCTCCCGTCAAAAGCACAGTTATGTCTACTTTAAGCCTGTTCGCGATTTTATATAAAACGCTTATGGGTATATCCTGATCTCCTTCTTCATATTTTTCATATATTTCAAAAGGGATGCCTGTATCATTGGCCATATCTGTAATATTGACTTCAAGAATTTCCCTTAATTCCCTGATGCGCTGCGGAATTAACGTTTGTTTTTCATTCATGATTACTGCCCTGGTTTTCAGATTAGTCCTGCCATAATACGGCCGCTTTACAAATAAATTTTACTTTACAAGTTCCTTCCAGTTTCTGCCTGTTATTTTATCGCGTTCATCGCGTATATCTACAGGAATATTAACGGGTTTTTTATTAATAGATTCTATGTGCGACTTGTAGGTTTTAATATCTCTTATCTCATTATTGCATATTATTTTAACATAATCTTTTATATTGTTCAGTTTATTATCAAGATAAACCCCGAATATCTCTCCGCCGTCAATAAGGGACGCGTCGTGAATATCAGTTCCCGCAGTCATTGGTTTGCCGATATTTTTCGCGTAACGATACGCAAGGCTGTCAGAGAATTCATCATTGCCTCCGTTCGCGACTTCAACTGCGTCCACGCATCCTGTTGAAAGAACAATGCGCTGAATATAGTGACGCAGCCTGAACGGATGAGCCTGGACAACGCAGCCGCCCGCTTCTTTTACCGCCCTGTATTGTTCGCCTCTTGTCCAGTTGCGCACTTCAGGATGATCATAAAGCCAGTTCTTATCAAGACCGTAAACAAGATAATCGTCAAAGCCGTCAAATGTTTCCTCCCATCCGAAGAATACGCCAAAACCCCGGCGCTCGCCTTCTTCTCTGGCGTGTTCATACCCCTTGCAAAACCTGTTGACCCATTCTTTCCACGGCAGATTTTTGGGTAAACCGGAATTTCCATTGTAAAAATGATCGGTTACAATTAGACCTGAGTACCCGCTGTCTATATAACCTGCGATATAATCTGCGCCAAATGAAATTGCGCATCTGCTGACACCTGCCGTATGGAGATGAGTTTCGTATAAATAAGCCACAATAATTTATTATAACAGCGGTATACGGTTATTGGCTAGTAAAATTGCATATTTTTATGATGAATTCCACATCCTAATAATAGGTAATTCTGTAATCGCCTTTTACCGTAAAACCCAGATTTGAGTATAATCTGCGCGCGGCGATATTGGATTTTTTTACAAAAAGGGTAACTCCCCTTCCGCGGGAAATGAGCGAACCTGTAAATTCTGCGGCCATACGGCTGGCAATCCCATGACCGCGGAAATCGGGGCGAACATAAACTCCTCCTACCTGATACCTGGTAAATGAAACCGCGTTTATGTTTATCTTTCCTACCAGCTTTCCGTTAATCTGGGCGGCCAGTATCTGCCCGCCTGATATGATATTAACCGCGTTCACCCTGCTTGCGGAAGGGCTGAAAACCGAGCCTGAGGGTATCACCTCCTCCTGTTCGTATGCCGCCTGAAGGGCCGCTATTTCGTCAATATCCGTCATTTGCGGAACGCGCAGTATAAGTTCATCAGGTCCTGATGAGTACCTGCGCTGTGAAGGCCGGCTGTCAAGGCTCATAAGATCATAGTCATAAATATCCGCGGATCTTTTTCCCGTCTGTTCCAGCGCGTCCGCGAAAATTAAAACTTCTTCTTTTAATCCCTGCACGGAATGAATTCTCTTTTTGCGGAAAACGCCTCCGAGGAAACGCGGCGCTGGAATGTCTTTTCTTTCGCATAACACAGGTATCAGCGTGCTTCTTGAACTGACCAGAAGTCCTGCAATTTTATTATCCTTTGTGCATAACGCCCATGCTGGATCCTTTAGCGGATTCCTTGCAAGAAATCTCGCGCACGCGCTGACATAATTTTCTTCCATGGCGAGTAACAGCGTTTTAACGGAAGGTATGTCCCTGTTTTTTATTTTCCGCCATTTCAGCGCCCCTGTGAACTCAGTATCGCGGGAGTTCTCACCATTCATACGGAAGCGTTCCTTCTGCCGGTATTTTTCCCAGTATGGCGGAAAATCCGGAAGCGAAAGATTCAGGCGCGTAGCTGTATACGGCCACGGCGCCTGTAACCCATGGAACATTTTCAACATGAACGGGACTTAATACGGAAAGAACTATAACTTTTTTGCCTAATTGCTCCAGATTGTTCAGAAGGCGCAGATCAAATGTATCAGAAAGGCAGAAAATTATTGTGTCCGCGTTATTGGCGCGCGTTACAATATCATTAATATTCAGCCTGTTTGTGTATGTATATCTGTAAACATCCGCGCCAGGGAAGGCGATATTGCCATAAGTAAAAAAATCGTTGTATCTGCCCGCCAAAAGAACTCTGCCCGCTTCTTCCCTTTTTATCGGAAAGACTGAACCTGCCTGAGTTGGTTTTAATATTGTGACGCTTCGCGCGGCGAGATTTAGGAAGAAAGCGGAACCTTCAGAATCGGGAAGATCTGTCTCCACCTTTTTTAAATCCGGAACATAGGGGATGCTGTTGCTGCCGCGCAAATACTGCAGTTTTAATTCCAGTATTCTGCGGGCGGAACTTCTCACTACCCGGCGAAAACCTTCTTCTGTTCTCATGGATTCAATTAAAAGCGTCCATACCTGATCATTGAGATAGGGAGTACTGGACAAAAGAATTATGTCGTTACCTGCAATTAAGGCCTGTTTTGCAGTTTGATGAAGTGAACCAAGATGAGATATTGCGCCTATCATCATTAAATCATCTGTTATGACAACTCCGTTAAAGCCAATTTTTCCGCGCAGCATGTCTTTTAAAAACCATGATGATAATGACGCAGGAGTGCGCTCGGCTTCAGTCATCGGGAAGGCGATATGTCCGCTCATAATGGCAGGCAGTCCTTCCGCTGTAAGCATCCTGTAAGGAATCAATTCCCTGTCCCAGATAATATTTATGGGCTCGTTTATTTCTGGCAATGTGCCGTGCGAGTCCAGGTCTGTCCCTCCGTGTCCCGGATAATGCTTGGCGGTAGGAATTACCCCCGCGGCAAGCTGACCTTTGGCAAAAGCCGATCCCAGAATTCCTGCTCTTACAGGATCGCTTCCAAAAGCGCGCGGACCTATCAGTTCAGAATCGCGGTTTGTAAAAAGATCAACAGTAGGCGCGAAGTTCATGTTAATCCCAATCAGCGCGAGTTCTTTCCCTATGTAATAACCTGACAGGTACGCGTCTCTTGGGTAACCTGACGCGCCGATGGCCATGTTGCCGGGGGTTTCACTGGTGCTTCCCTTGACATGGCGTATCCATCCGCCTTCCTGATCTGTGGCTATCAAAAGCGGAATCCTGAAAGCTCCCGCAAGACTTATTTCCTGAAGTTCGCCTACCGTTCTCGCGAGTCTTTGGGTATCAGCGGTATTCCAGCCGAAAATTTTAACCCCGCCAATGTTTCTTTGCCGTATCCAATCCAGAATAAGGGGAGACGGCTCCGCTCCAACCCAGCCCAGCATAAACACCTGGGCCAGCGCCTGCTCATCGGTCATGGCCATTTCAATAGCGGCGGCCAGCTCTTTTGGTGAGCCTGTGTCATTAAAATCCAGGGAGAAGACCGTAAAAGAGGAAAACATCAGGATTGCGCATAACGTAATTTTTGGGAAATTATATGCCATCTATATACTCCGAAGCGCTGTGAGCCGCTACCGCTCCGTCAGATGCGGCTGTCACTACCTGGCGGAACGCGCCGCTTCTGACATCGCCTGCGGCGTAAAGACCGGCAATGTTAGTCGCCATTTTATGATCGGTGATGATATAGCCGTCTTCGTCAAGGTTAACTTTTAATGCGTTATCTGAAACCAGTGAAACCTGCGGGACGGTTCCAGCGAATATAAAAACCGCGTCTGTCTCTTCTTCGTAAACCCTGCCGCTATTAACATCCTCCAGAATGACAGATTTTACCTTTTTAACGGCGTTGGCGCCGCCTCCGCGTATTTCCTTTAATACCGTGTTAAACCGCACTTCGATACCGGGGTTTTTCAAAATCCTTTCCGCCAGGGCTTTTTGTGCGCGTAAACTGCCTCGGCGGTGAATCAACACAATTTTATTTGAAAGTCGGGAAAGGTACTGTCCTTCATCACAGGCCGCGTCCCCTCCGCCGACAACAAATATTTTTTTGCCTTTAAAAAAATTACCGTCGCAGGTAGCGCAGTATGAAACTCCCTTCCCTTTAAATTCATTTTCTCCCGGTATGTTCAATAGCCTGGGTTTTGCGCCTGTAGCCAAAATTACAGCCGCTGAAGCAAGCGTTTTTCCGTCTGACAGGCTGAGATAAAAAATATTATTTTCTTTTTTTAACGATATAACAGAAACGGTTATAAACGCCGCGCCGAAAGATTCAGCCTGGTAGTGCATATCCATTACAAACTCATAACCTGTTTTAGGAGGCGCTATAACTTTTCCGGCGTCATCCAGAAGCCTGACATTGCCGGGATAATTTTCAAGCGTGTCAATAAGAAGCGCCTGTCCTCCGGGATTAAACTGTTCAATAACCAAGACTTTTAAATTTGCCCTGGCGCCGTACTGAGATGCGGTAAGCCCCGCGGGACCCGCGCCTATAATTATCAGGTCAGCGTCTAAACCGGGCATTGGTACTCCTTAATATGGTTCGCTTTTTCCATTATTTTATATTATAATAAATTGTGATTAAGAAACCGTCAATAAATTTAACATTATTATTATTAATATTCCTGAATTCATTGATAATCGCCCATGCGCAGACAAGAGCTCAGGTTTTTCCACGCCTTGACCCTGATCCAAAAGCGCTTGAATTCTATAACCTTACCTGTAAAGATACCGGTTTATCATGGGAAGAACTCGCCGTAATCAGCCTTTGGGCGTCCGGAGACATTTCAGCTTCCGGTTTGGGAAGAATCCGCTCAGCCGTTCAAACACTGAACAGTTCCCCTGAGCTTCCGGCAGACTGCAGGGAAAGGGCGGAGTATATCCTTGGTTTCATGCATAAAAATATTCTGCGATCCTATTCTCTCTACCAAACCAGGGTTGACACAATCTTTACAAACGGCAGGTACAACTGCGTTTCTTCGGCGATTCTTTATATAATCCTCTGCAAGTCCGCCGGTGTCCCAACAAGCGGAGTTATGACAAAAGAACACGCGTTTGCGATGGTACACTCAGACGATTTTGATATTGATGTCGAGACAACCAATCCCTACGGATTTGATCCCGGCAATAAAAAGGAATTTTTTGACAGCGTAGGAAACCTGACAGGGATTTCTTATGTGCCGGCCCAGAATTACCGCGACAGGCAGACAATCAGCCAGATAGAACTTGTATCCCTGATTTTAAACAACAGGATAGCCGATCACGAAAGGCAAAACCGTTTTGGAGACGCAGTCCCTGTCGCGGTTGACATGGCGGCCTTGCTTACGGGAAACACATTAGCTGTCAATGATGAGAGCGCATGGCCGGGTCCGCTGTTTGAAAATCCGTTCAGCAGCATGATGGACAGAATTTTTAATTACGGAGCCATGCTGCTGAAGGCGGGCAGGGAAGAAGACTGCCTTCGCTGGGCCGCCGCCGCATCTCCCATGTACCCCGATACAGACAGGTGGCAGGAGTTTACCTTGGCTGCTGTAAACAATAACATTACCAAATTATCAAGAGCCAATAAAATAACAGAAGCCAGAATTTTTCTTGAAAACAATAAAACACTGTTAACTGAAACCGATTACGCGCAATTTGACACATCGCTTGTTTATTCGGAACTGTTAAGCAGCGCCAATAAAATCCGCACCGCGCAGGAAGGAAGCATGACAGTTGACGCTGTTGAACAGGCCATGCTGAGCGGCAGAATAGAGCAAAAACGCGCATCCGATCTGATTATTTTCGCCGTTCAGAAAACAGCGGCTGCCCTTAGCGCCGCTCCTGCCAGAGACTGGAGGGCCGCAGCCTTGTACATTGAAAATGCCCTCTCCCGTTTCGGCGAGAAAGGCGATCTGCCTGTAAACGAGCTTGAACAATCGCTGCAAACCTACCGCAGCAATATCGCGGCGGATTATCACAACCGTTTCGCGGCCGCGTGGAACAGAAGAAATTATGATGAAGCAGAACGCATACTGAACGAAGGACTTGCCGAATTTCCCAATGACCGCCAGCTGTTATCAAACCAGGAAACCGTTAGACGTCAACGCGGGATGTAAGCTTAAACAAGACATGATTCACAGCTCATTGTATTTCGCGTAAGTCATCTATTTGTTTGCGAATATTTGCAATTTCCTGCGCCTGGGAGTTATTGGTTGCCTGTAATCTTGAGTTTGTCTGGGTAAGGCGTGATATTTCTTCCTGCTGCGTCGTGTTAGCCTGGGTAAGGCGCGATATTTCTCCCTGCTGTGCTGCATTGGTCTGGGTAAGGCGCGATATTTCTCCCTGCTGAGCTGTATTGGTCTGGGTAAGGCGCGATAATTCAACCTGCTGTGCTGCACTGGTCTGGGTGAGGCGCGATATTTCTCCCTGCTGTGCTGCATTGGTCTGGGTAAGGCGCGATATTTCTCCCTGCTGTGCTGCATTGGTCTGGGTAAGGCGTGATATTTCTCCCTGCTGTGTTGTATTGGTCTGGGTAAGCGTTGTACTGGTTTGGGTAAGGCGCGATATTTCTCCCTGCTGCGTTGTGTTAAGCTGGGTAAGCCGCAATATCTCTGCCTGCTGAGTAGCATTCGTACCGCGAAAATCCCTGACTGTTTCATTAAGTTCTGTTATGGTAGCTTGCTGCGCTGTATTTGCCGTACGCATGGAAGAGACATTTGACTGAAGAGTGGCGTTTGTTGCGCGCAGGGACGATACCGTTTGTTCAAGGTCCGCGATACGCCGCGCCTGATTCTCGCTGTCGGCGCTGATTGATTCTATGGCTCCCTGCATTTCTGTTATTGTGCCTTCCAGTTGGGTGTTCTGCGATTGCAGATTCCGTGAAGTAATCGCGAAACTGATTGAATTTTTTTCACCTTCATTAATCACAAGTTCCATAAAATTAATCGCCGAGTTGTAGAATTCCCTCTTTGACTGATACGCGCGGGCGGATGAAAACGCGCTGTCGCTGAACAAGCGTTTCATATTACTGACAGCCTGCGCCGCCTGATTATAGTTTCCGTTTTGAATTAGTGCGCTGACGGCGGGAAGACTGCCAGCAAGCTGCGCGTCTATGGACGCGATTCTGTCCTGCTCGCTGGTTAAACGCCCAAGTTCGCTTTTTACAGAATCAAGTTCTCCTGAAGCTTTCGCCTCGGCGGCGGTAAATTCTTTAGTTCGTTCTTCAAGCTGGGTACGAAGCCTCGCTTCCCTTGAACGGGAATCTTCCAGTATCTGAGAACGTTCATCCCTTAAATTGGTAAGGTCTGAGCGGTATGTGTTTTGCAAAGACAGCAGTCTCTCCTGTGCGGCAAGTTGTTCTGCGGTCAGTTCCTGATGCAGGGAAAAAAGATGTATAAGTTCTGTATCTACTTCCTGCAGGCGGGAACTGATCAATGTTATTTCGCTTTCCTTTGCCGCGATTTTCGCCGCTGTATCACTGCGGATTTCTTCGATGAGCGCCCGTTCCATATGATTATAAACAGCGCTTCCGGTTCTGATCTGCGCGTCCTTTGTTTCGTTTAACGACACAAGAAAAAAACCGCCGCCTGCCAGAATGGCGACAGCCGCGATATTCACAATCAGGGGGAATATGGCGGTGCTTCTCTTCGCCTTTATGACCGGCTTTCCGCTTTTTTTTTCGCCCTGGCTTTCAGCTAACGCGCGTCTGTTGCTTTCGGCAATTCCGTTAATTTCTGACAGTATTTCTTTCTGCTCTTCAACGGATATCCCCGATTTGGAATCTATAATAATTTCATCACTTTTCATCATCTTTTCCCTTAACTTTCACCTTCTCCGCCTCTTTCGCGGATAATCTAATGCCGCCGGCTTTAAGACCCCGTACATTGTAGTTATGGGCTTTAAAATCTTCGGAAAGAACTTTCAGCCTGGGTTTGGGTTTATATTTTACCGTAAAAGCGAATTTTTCGCGCGTGTCCACATGAAGAACCAAAGCGCCGTCCGGGACAAGGAAGTAATCCTTGTTTATAATCCAGCCTTCTATTATGCAGCGTTTGATGCACGGGAAACCTGATTCTTTATCCTTGTATATAATTGTGAAAATGGTTTGAGAAAGCGTTTCCTTGTCCGCGACGCAAATCCACCATGCGTCGGCTCCAACAAACGCCTTTTCGGGAAGATCCATGACTGTGTACATTCCGTTTTTTCTGACCGCCAGAATACGGTCATAGGGAGAGACTTCGCAGTGTTTTACGCCCGACACATTCGTACCAAGATAACCTGATTTACTGTCGTACTTTAACTCAACATCGCGTTTAACAACTTCTTTCGCTATAACCTTGTCAAATGCGCCGACAATTGTTTTCCGCGCGCCCCTGCCGATTTCTTCATTGTTTTTTATTTTAACTATGATTCCCTTCAGCCAGGAAATTGAGTAAGCGACAATGTTTTTAAGATGAGCGTTAATTTCCTTTATGCGGGCGTTTATCTGTTCCATTTCATCGCGCGCTTTGTTGATGTCGTATAACGATATTCTGCGGATTGGGATTCGCAGCAGGTGTTCCACATCGTCTTCAGAAACGCCGCGCGGCCCTGTTTCCTTCATAAAAGGTTTAAAACCCGCGATAACGGCCTCCTGCACGCCTTTAGCCGTTTTCATCTTTTCGATGCCTTTGTAGATTCGCTCTTCAATAAATATTCTTTCAAGGGTGCGCAGGTGCAGTTTATCCTGCAGTTCCTTTTTCTCCAGTTCCAGTTCCTTTGTAAGAATTTTTACAAGCTGTTTCGCGTGGTACTTTATCACATCGCTGACTGCCATTACAGCCGGCAGCCCGTCCTTTATCACAAGCAGGTTTACTGAAATTGACTGTTCGCATTCTGTAAAGGCGAAAAGCGCGTCTATGGTATCCTGTGCGTATATGCCGCGGGCAAGTTTAACCTCAATTTCTACCTTATCGGTTGTAAAATCATTTATGCCCTGTATTTTGATTCTTCCGGCTCTTGCAGCCGCGTCAATGCTGTTTATGATGCTTTCTGTCGTGGAGCCGAACGGAAGTTCTGTTATCAGAATACGTTTTGGATCTGATGTATCAAGTTTAGCGCGCACTAAAACCTTTCCGTTCCCTTCACGGTATTCTGAAACATCAACATAACCTCCTGTCGGAAAATCCGGGAAGAGCTCGAACTTTTTTCCGGAAAGGCAGGCAATCTCCGCTTCAATAACTTCAAGAACATTGTGCGGCAGAATCTTTGTGGACATGCCGACTGCGATTCCTTCCACGCCCATGACAAGCACCACAGGTATTTTCGCGGGAAACAGCACCGGTTCCCTGTTGCGGCCGTCGTAGGAGTCCGCCCATTGTGTCAGTTTGGGATTATAAAAAATATCCTTTGCAAGAGGCGTTACGCGACATTCTATGTAGCGCGGCGCGGACGCATCATCGCCCGTATACAGATTGCCGAAGTTTCCCTGTCTGTCGATAAACAGTTCCTTATTCGCGAGTACAACAAGCGCCGGGTTAATGGAAGCTTCCCCGTGGGGGTGGTACTTCATGCAGTGGCCTGTAACATTGGCGACTTTATGGAACTTACCGTCGTCCATCTCGAACAGCGAATGAAGTATGCGCCTCTGTACAGGTTTCAGACCGTCTTCCAAATCGGGAATAGCACGGTCTTTGATAACGTATGACGCGTATTCCAGAAAATTACGGTCGAAAAGGTTTTTAATAAATGCCATATTTTTACTTTATAACACAAGGGAAAAGGGGTCAAGAATTCCATGGATTCACCATGAATTTTTTTATACAAAAAAAATGGCGCCGGAATACGACGCCATTTTTAAAACTAAAACAATCCGTTGCTAGCGGGGGTACAGACGATCTCTTTCGTTATATACTTCCTGCGCTCCGGATCTTAGCCAGTCCTGATAACCATTGTCATAAATGCTGTCAAACTGCGCAGCGGGAGCCGCGATGGCCTGAATAAGAAGGGCGTTGCGTTTATCAGTCAGTGTTTGTGAATATTGAGTCACAGTTGTTGTGACAATATAGATCATCGGCGCGCGCGCATTTTTAACTGATATTGCGTATGCCTGCTCAATTTTTGATGATGGAACATCGCCGTAACCCAAAGCCAATACTCTGGAGTTAAGCGCGTCACTGCCCATCTGTACGCCGTTCATCGGCATTGTCATATCAATGTTTTGTGCTGAATTCTGGAACCATGGATGATTGGGAGTCATTGCTAAAATTCTGGGAACGCCGTTTTCAATTACGTGATTAACGCCTTCCGTGCCGACCTGAAGGAACCGGTAATTTTCAGGTATTGCAAGCCAGTTCAGGTATCTGAGCGCTCCTGTAGGATTTCTTGAAGAGGCAGGAATGAACATATAAAGACCGGATTTGTCCATCATCGCTTTATTACTAAGATTAAGATCGACAGGAACAAATTCTGCACCCGATACATTCCTTGCAAGTTCATTATTTATATTGTGGTCAACCCTGTAAACGCTGTCCCAGTTCCATGCGATTGCTCCTACAACGCCGGATTTCAGCATGTTTACCATACCGGGTTCATCATTTCTCATAAGCGGGAAATCGTGATAAATAAGCCCTTCATTGTACCACTTGTTCATTTCGCGAACGCCTTCTTTGTATCCGGGTACAAAGAAATTGCTTTCATAAATGTCGCGAACCCAGCGTTCCCTGTCGGTCTGGGACTGCATGTAATGGTTCATAAAATCCGCGAGATTCCAGCGGACATCATCACCTGTCATTAAAGGTACAACTCTTGTGCCGATGTTTCCAGGAAGCTCATTTGCCCTTGTCCTGAACGCTGTCAGGGTGGTATAGAACTGCTGAATTGTAGTCGGCATTGGGAGCCTTAAAGCGTCAAGCCAGTCTTTTCTAATCCAGATATTTCTCTGAGCCAGGGCGACGCGGGCGGACTGGATTGAATAAATCTCGCCTGTTCTTACATCCTTTTGGCGTTCAATAAAAGGTTTGCCTGTAATCGCCGGGTCATCGCCCAACAGTCTTTTGAGATCCGGAAGATACTGATCAATATAGGGCGCCAGGTTTAATAGACCGCCCTGATTGCGGAAGTTCTGAACATTGCCTCCGTTATAGGTATAACAAAGATCGGGAGCGCTTCCCGATGCGAATAGATTAACTAAATCTGTTTCTTCAGACCAGCGTCCGACAGGAACAAAAGTTACATCAAGATTTAAATCCCTTTTTACCTTTTCTTTTATCCAGTTGGTCCATGCGTTGTTATACGCAAGAGATCTGCCGCCGTCAGTGCCGCGATCAAAAATCTCTACAGTAATCGCCCCTCCTCCTGTCTGGGCTGATGTGTCGCTTGATCCCCTGGCGAAAACAAGCGCCGTTGTCATCATGACAATGACTAAAACCAGAAAAATTTTCCTCATAAATTCCTCCAAAATAAGATATATGTCTATATTTCCATATAGGCAATCTGATCACTTGGTTTATGATTAAATGATCAGGTTGAATATATGGCAATAATAATCAGCCCTTTACCGCTCCTATGGTAACGCCTTTTATAAAATAGCGCTGAAGCCACGGGTAAACTACTAAAATAGGCACAGTCGCAAACATTATCGCTGCCGCTTTCATCGCGTCCGATGCGCGCGGGATATTGCCGGCGACCATTTCTACGGTGCTTACATCAATTGAAGTCATGTTTTGAATAAGCTGCCAGAGCTTTAACTGGATTGGAACCCATTGCGGTGCGGTGCTGAGATACAGAAGAGCGTCTCCAAATCCGTTCCATCTGCCGACGGCGTAAAACAGCGCTAGTGTCGCCAGCACTGGTCCTGACAGGGGAAGATAAATTTTTATCAGTACCGTAAGCGGATTGGCTCCGTCTATCTCCGCGGATTCGCGCAGACTGTCCGGGATTCCATAAAAGAAACTGCGCAGGATTATCATATTAAACACTGAAAGGCAGTTGGGAATAATTAAAACCAGCGGATTATTGAGAAGCCCGAGGGTTTTCATTAAAATATAATTTGGAATTGTTCCCGCACTGAAGTACATGGTAAAAATAATAATGGTATTTAATAATTTTTTTCCCTTTAACCAGTCGTATGTAAGAGGATAGGCGCATAAAATTGTCATCGTAAGGGATAATAAAGTGCAAATGATCGTGAGAACAGCGGTCCACCACATTGAACGCGCGAAAGATTTATCCAGAAAAACATACCTGTAGGATTCCAAAGTAATTCCGAAATTATAGGAATTTGTATCAAAATCATGCAGCATCGGAAGGAACTTTACCTGGTTGTTTATTACGGCGGCTGAACTGCTTAAGGACTGGGCAAGAAGATTTAACATCGGCATAATGCAGAGCAATATCACAAAAACACAAATCAGGATTACGATTATATCTCCGAATATCGTTCTTTTTGATCTAATCATATTGAATTTCCTACCATATTCCGCGTTCGCCGAATTTTTTCGCCAGAGTATTGGCTCCAATAAGGAAGATAACGCATATTACAGATTGAAAAAGGCCAATCGCCGTTGTCAGCGAAAACTGGAACGATCTGATGCCAAGTCTGTAAACAAGAGTCGAAAGAACATCCGCGACTTCTATAACGATATTATTCATCATTGTATAGGGGCGGTCAAATTCAATTCCTAAAATACGGCCGATATTTATTATTAGCAGTACCACAATTGTCGGTCTGATGCCCGGCAGCGTTACATGCCATAATTTGCGCCATCGCCCCGCTCCGTCCACTTCCGCAGCTTCGTACAGTTCCGGATTTATTCCGGTAATTGCGGCAAGATAAATAATGGTTCCCCATCCCATTTCCTTCCACACCCCGAAAGCGATGTATGTTCCTACCCAGTTTGCCTTATCCATCAGAAAGTTAATCGGCCCAATGCCGAAATTTTCCACCAGAAAAATATTTACCACGCCTGTAGTAGGAGCCAGGAGTCTTGTAGCGATGCTTGATACAATAATCCATGACAGGAAGTGGGGAAGATAAATAACCGTTTGCGTTAATTTTTTGAAATTTTTTAAAACCAGTTCATTTAAAATAAGCGCGAGTATGATGGGAGCGGGAAAGCCAACGACAAGATCCAGAAAATTTAACCATAGAGTATTTCTCATGGCAAGCCAGAAATCTCTTGTCGTGAATGCTTTCTGAAACCAGTCAAACCCTACCCAGTGGCTGCAGCCTGTCATGTGGACGCCTGTTTCAAGATACGGACAGTTGGGGTTTCCAGGCGACCAAACGCCGAAGAACATATTGTAATTCTTGAAAGCCATTACAATATTTGTCATTGGTACATAACGGAAGATAATGAAAAATGCCATTGGGAGTATCAGCATTAAATAAAGCATCCACGAACGTTTAAAATAGCTGTTATCAAACACGCCTGTTTTTTTACTGATATTTATGCCGGTTTTAACCTGCAAAGTTTTCTCCTTCATAAAAAACGGAAGTCAGTCATTTTCCCAATAATTATATCATCATAATGGAATATAAATCAATTATTTATTCATTCATAGATTTTTCTGCCCTTTGCGTCCGAAATGCCGGTTTTCCGCCAAAAATAGGTATTAATTTGATCTTTCCACTCGCGCGCGTTGGCAAGCTGCCTTTCAAAACGGGAAAGTACAGATTTATATACATCGCTTTCCAGAGAATCTTTTAAGGTTTTCCACAATTCCAGCATTTGCGCGGCTTCATCATATCCTTCAAAATGGGTATCGTATATATTTTGCAGCAGCGTCTGCCCGTTTTTCATTATAAAATCGTAGTGCAGCCTGTGAAAAAAGAGGATAAGGTTTTGCGGGCATGTTGACGGATCTGAAAAAATCCCTGCGTTATCCGCTGAAAATTGTTCTGTAAAACCTGTTCCCTTTGCGGTACGGTCTATGCCGATTGCGTGTAAATCCGCCCGATGGTATGTTCCCCACCGGCTGAACTCATAACCTTCAATACCCGGACCGTAATGAGATCCGGGCGTCACCATAAAACATATACCGAAAGGCGAAGTGTACTTCTCATACGCCGGATATGATTTTAAAAGAATTTCTTCTATCTTTTGAGCTGCCTGGCTTGCGCCGAATGACAGCGCGCTCCATTCACCTGCGATTTCTTTGGCGGTAAGCGAGGGATTCCACGCGAGCCTTCCGTACCCGTAAAGATTTGCCTGCGCCAATGTGTGCCCTGTCCAGTTCCTGTCCAGTCCCACATTCACCACAGCCGCTAACCCTTCAATATTTGCCGTTCCTTCCTTGTTCGGTCCGATTAAATCCCTAACACGATACCTGTTCTTCTCATCATTTCCGGTTTTTATGACATCAAAGTTCATTATATCTTCCCATACCCATGGCAGATAACATAAATCAATCTGGTGGCCGGTATACTCCTGCGTTATCTGCAACTCCATAATGTGGCGCGTGTTTTTCAATGCGCCGAAAAGCGGTGATACAGGCTCGCGCACCTGGAAATCGTACGGGCCGAATTTTATTTGCAGAATTACATTTTTATTGAATTTTCCGTCCAGCGGTTTAAAATTATTGTAGGCTGCGCAGGCGCGGTCAAAATTTTTATCGCGCCAATCCTGCTGGCAATTGTATACAAAGCACCGCCAGATAACTACGCCGCCAAACGGTTCAAGCGCTTCTGCGAGCATATTCGCGCCGTCCGCGTGAGTGCGGTTGTACTGAAAAGGCCCCGGCTCTCCTTCTGAATCCGCCTTTACAAGAAAACCTGCTAAATCAGGAATGTATTTAAAGATTAATGCCGCGCGATTTTTCCACCACATTATTACGGCAGGATCAAGCGGATCCGCCGACGGGAGCTTACCCAATGAATAAGGCGCGCCGAAATTTATACTGATAAAAATGCGTATCCCGAAACGCCTGAAGACCGCGGCCAATACTGTGGCTTCCTTTAAATATTCTTCGGTAATCAGCAGTTTCGCGTTTGCGCGTACATTAACATTATTTATACTGACGCGGTTTATTCCGGCGGAAGCCAGAAAACGCGCGTAATCTTCGATACGCTGAATTTCAAAATCAAAATGTCCGTCTTTGTAAAAAAGAGAATTTCCTGCGTAACCGCGCTCAATTGTGCCGTCAAAGTTGTCCCAGTGGTTTATTATCCGCAAGGGGGATACGGGAGTATCGCCAAGCTCAAAGCCGTATGATATTTGACCTAATGACAGCAGCGACAGAAAACGGAACACGCCGTACAATAAGCCCCTCTCATCATGTCCCGCTATATAAATATTTGTTTCAGTAACTTTTATAACAAAACCTTCCGCGCCTGGTTCCATGCATGAAAAACTGACAAGCTTTTTTATTTCCGGAAATAAGCCAAGGAAAACCGCTTGTCTTTCAGTTTGTCCGCTGTTAATATTTATTCTTTCTTTGGGTGAAAATCCCAAAAGCCTCTGTATGCCATTTGTAAATTCCATAACGGCCTGATTCGTAATTTCCCCGCCATCCTGCGCGAAAACAATTTCCGGAATGTTAATCGCCGCGGTAATTTTCCTCTTCTGCATCCAGAGGTCATATTCATTTAACATATTTTCTCCTTAAGCTCCATGTTCATTTTTTATTATCGCTTCCAGCAATCCTGTCAGGTAACTTAACCCAATGGCGCGGTCGTTTAAACCGTATCCTGGTATGGAAACTTCACCCCAGATGTTTCTTCCGTGATCCGGGCGTAACGGCCCATTAAATCCTGTTTCCCATAACGCCTTCATTATTTTATACATGTCAAGAGAACCGTCGGCTGAAAGATGCGCGGCTTCTTCAAAATCACCCGGAGCGTTGTGTTTAACGTTACGGACATGGGCGAAATGTATACGTCCCTTTAAACTGTGAATGATACCGGGAATATCATTGTCAGGATTTGTGGCCAGGCTGCCGGTACACAGTGTGACTCCGTTGCATGGATTATCCACCATCTTAATTAACCGTAGCAGATTTTCTTTGCAGGTCATAATGCGCGGAAGACCGAAAACAGGCCATGCCGGATCATCGGGATGTATTGCCATTTTAATGCCGTATTTTTCACAAACAGGCATAATGGCCGATAAAAAATATTTTAAATTGGCGAATAATGTCTCTTCATCAATGCCGCTGTACATCTGAAAAAGTTCTTTGATTTTTACCATCCGTTCAGGTTCCCAGCCAGGCAAAGCGTAACCGTCTGCTTTTTCGGTAATTACATCAAACATTTTTTCCGGATCTATTTTGTCAATAATTTTCTGGCTGTATGAAAATACCGTAGCTCCGTCCGGACGGACTTTCGCTAAATCGGTTCTCGTCCAGTCAAAGACCGGCATAAAATTATAACACACAAGATCAATGCCTGTTTCTCCCAGCGCCTTCAGAGTGGTTATGTAATTTTTGATATATTTATCCCGGTCGCCTGCTCCTGTTTTTATTGAATCGTGGATATTAACACTTTCTATACCGGCAATAACCATTCCCGCTTCTTCAACTTCTTTTTTAAGCGCGCGTACTTCTTCAATATTCCATTTATCTCCGGCTGGAACATTGTATAATGTTGTGATTACCCCGTATATGCCTGGCACTTGCCTTATCTTGTCAAGAGTTACAGGATCGATACCAGTCCCGAACCAGCGCATTGTCATTTTCATAAAAAATCCGCCCTATAAAAAATTATTTTACTTTTCATATTATATCAAAAAATGATAGAATATAAGTCTATGTTAAGTAACAGTATGATAATGCAAAGGGATGTCCCGTTTCCGGTATGGAGCGAAAAAAAAGCGGTTGTCGCCTTTCTGAATAAAAAATATACAGCTCAGTATATTGACGCTGAAAAAAAATGGCTTACAGTTCTTGATCCGGTGAAGGCAGGCGGGCCATTCACAATGGAAATAATTTCTGATGAAGGTTCTGTTTTCATTAATGATATTTTATCAGGCGATGTATGGCTCTGTTCGGGGCAAAGCAATATGGAGATGATGATGCAGCGTCTCCGCGATGATTTTAGCGAAGAATGGGAAACAATAGATAATTCTTTGGAAGAGCGGGGGATTGATTATTCGCAGATTAGGCATTTTAAAGTGCCTCAGATCTGGGATTTTTCAGGTCCTCACAGCGAATTATCAGACGAAAAATGGATAAAAGCGTCTTCTGAAAGCATTGATGAATTTTCAGGCGTTGCCTGGTTTTTCGCCAAAAAAATGTATGAAAAACACCGCGTTCCTGTCGGTCTTGTAAACACCGCCTGGGGCGGCACCCCGGTTGAATCCTGGATGAGCAGGGAAGCCCTTAAAGATTTTCCTGAAAAAATTTCCCTTGCCCGCAAGTATGCCGATTCATCGTTATGCGAAGAAATCGCCGCGAAAAACATTTCTGAAATTCGCCGATGGGAGGAACGCGTTAACAATGAAGATATCGGCATTAAAGAGGAATGGCATCAGATGCGCACTGACATTTGCGGATGGGGTGACATTACATTGCCGGGATATTTCGCTGAGGCGGGGCTTTCAGGTTTTAACGGCGTTATCTGGTTAGCGAAAGAATTTGACGCGGATACGGTTTTTCCCTTTTATGATACAGTCGCTTCCGATTCATGCCTTATCTGGCTTGGTACGATTATAGACGCCGATAAAGTTTTTATAAACGGTACGGAAACCGGAAACACCGATTACCGTTATCCGCCGCGAAAATATAAAATACCCGCCGGATTAATCAAACGGGGAAAGAACAGGATAGTTATAAGAGTTATCTGCAATAACGGCGAAGGCGGTATTACTCCGGGAAAGCCTTTTAAAATATTTTCTGATAACGCCTGCGCGGAGCTTTCCGGTATCTGGAAATATAAAACAGGCGCATCGCTTCCCTGCGCCCGCCCCGATGAATTTTTTTTTCAGCGGCAGCCGACAGGACCGTATAACGCCATGATAGCTCCTGTTTTAAAATTCCCGCTGAAGGGAGTAATCTGGTATCAGGGCGAATCAAACGAGACAAACCCAGGCGAATACGCTGCTTTATTCCGCTCAATGATTGAGGATTGGCGGATGAAGTATCGTGAACATAGAGCGAAGATCAATGAACAGATAAAAGAGAACAAGGAGAAAACAGAAGAGGGCAGCGAGCTTCCGTTTTTGTTTGTTCAGCTTCCAATCTGGAGAGCAGCTGCAGCCAATGATGAGAACGCTCCATGGGCTTTGATCCGTGAGACGCAAATGTTTTCTCTCTCTCTTCCGGCAACCGGAATGGCCGCTGCGCTGGATCTGGGCGAATGGAACGATTTACATCCCATTAATAAAAAAGATATCGGATACCGCCTGTTCCTGGCGGCGGAAAAATTGTTAAACGGCATTGATAATTCATCGCCAGGTCCTGTTTTAAATAAAGTAAAAAATGAAAAGTTAGAAATGATAAATGGGAAGATTTTTCTTTACTTTGACAATTATGGCGATGGATTAACTGCAGAACCGCAGGAAGAAATATCAGGTAATATTTTTGTTACCGTTATTGGAGAAGAAGGTCATTTTCGTCTACCCGCAAAAATTGAAAGCCATGATAAAATATCCATTGATATTTCTTCTGTAAAAAATCCGCGAAAAATTTTATACGCATGGGCGGATAATCCGCGTGACAGGCAGCTATTTAACAGCGGTGGACTGCCCGCAATTCCGTTCAGGATTAAATTAATATAAAAGAAAATCGAGGTTGTTCCAAAACTTTCAAATCGAAGGTTTGCGTTTTTGGATCAGCTACCATAGATTTAAATTCACTTTTTTAACCGCTTGAATAAAAAATGAATAGCAGCTATAGTATGGTCATCGTCTGATAACGATTATTCTTCGGAGGGTTGGATAGCGGCTATTCCGCCTGGTTTGGGACCAGGATGTCGGGGGTTCAAATCCCCCCTCTCCGACAAATTAATATTGGTGAAAAAAATTAATGTTTTTTATTTAATTTATTTATTACTAAAAGATCCGGGGATTTGAACCGGAGCGCTCTTGAATAAATTCAAGGCGTAAGCCTTGCGAAAATAAAGGCTGGCGCCTGAGAGCGCGCAGGCGGCCTGAAAGCCCGAAACAGGATGTTGTGGGTTTTCAGGCAAATCCCCCCTCTCCGACAAATTACACGGATACTTCCGTCTTCCTGTCGCGTCTTGAATTCAATATCGAATACATTATTGGAGTGACAAAGATTGTCATAAAGGTGCTGACAAAAAGGCCGCCGACAAAGGTTTTTCCGATTGGTTGAATGGTTTCCGCTCCTATGCCGGGGAAGAACGCGATGGGCGCCATACCAAGAATCGTGGTAAGGCTTGTCATTAAAATCGGGCGAAGGCGTCTTCTGCCGGCTTCAAGACAGGCTTCCCGCACTTTATAACCGCGGGCGCACAAGGTGTTTGTATAATCAACCAGCACTATGCCGTTGTTTATTACAACTCCTACACAGGCTATAATTCCTACCATGGAAAATAATGACATGGCCTCTCCACTGAATTTATATATCCATATTACTCCTATAAACAAAAGAGGTATCGAGAAGAAAATAATCAGCGGATCAATAAATGATTCAAACTGGCTTGCCATGACTCCCAATATCAGTATAATTGCGGTAAAAATTATAAATATATATTGCGATGTATAAGACTGAATTTCCTGCGCTTCGCCGAGATAGCGGACCGTTACACCCTCACGGGGAACAAGGTACTGTTTGACTGTCTCTTCAAGACGATTCTGCATTTCCGTGACGGCAATTCCGCCTGAAAGCCCGCCCGTTACGCGAATTACACGTTCCTGTCTTTCCCGCCGGATTGATGTGGGAGCGCGTCCTTCTACAATTGTCGCGACATTTGAAAGCGAGATTCGCGCGCCGCTGCGGCTTATTACGGAAATCGCGTCAAGATTGGGAAGTCCCTGGCGGTCTTCATCCTTTAATCTTACCTGCACATTCAGCATACGGCTTCCCTGGCTCATTGTTGTAGCGGTATTTCCGTCTATGGCTGTGCGTATTTCAGATGCGATAGCCGTAAGCGAAAGCCCGAAAGCTGCCGCGCGGTCGCGGTCAATTTCAATCTGAAGCTGAGGAGCGCCTTCATCAACATTGATTATCGGGTTCTCAATTTCAGGCAGATGGTTAATCATTATATATTGAATTTCCTCGGCTGTGGCCATAAGTGCGTCGTAATTTCTGGAGCTGATTGCGATTTCAACGGCGGATGTGCTTCCCATGCTGCGTCCTGCGCGGAAGCTTACCTGCGCGCCCGGAATGGAGTTAAAGTAAGGCGAAAGTTTGCGTATAATGGCATCTGGATCATCGATTTGTTCCGCAGGAGGAGGCAATGTAATCTGAATTGATCCCTGATTTGTTCCGCTGCGTGAAGCTGTTAAAATTAAATTTTTATAACCCTGCACTTCGCGTTTAATAATATCTTCCAAATCAAAGAGCATCCTTTCGGTAACATCTATCGCGGTTCCTCTGGGCAGTGATAAACTAAGGGTAACATTGTCATCGGTGCGCATGCGCATGTACATGTTCATTCCAATGCCGCTGAACTGAAGCATTGAATAAACAAAAATCAGAAGCACAAGCAAAATAATTATTAACCTGTGAGAAAGGCAGTAATCCAGGGCTGTCCTGTAACCGTTTTCCGTAAGGCGTAATAAAGCTTCGATTTTATCGTCAAAAAAGCGTATTAACCGCGTTTTTATTGGTTTTTGAACCCTTGTATTAAGCGGAAGAATGGCGCCTGACAGGCTGGGCACAAGAGTGACCGCTACTATAAGGGAAACGCTTAGGGATATTACAACAGTAAAAATAAGATCGCTGAACATTATTCCCATTTCTTTTAAATCATTTTTATATATAATCATCGGAATAAATACGCATATTGATGTTGTAGTTGACGTAATAATTGCGCGTAACATTTCGCGGCTGCCCAGAATTGCCGCTGTTGCAGCCTTTGCTCCGCGCTGGCGGTATGTGTGGACATTTTCCAGTATTACGATGGACGCATCCAGAGTCAGTCCCATGCCCATTATAAGGCCTGTTATGGTCAGGAGATTCAACGTAAAGCCGAATATTGACATGGACATAAGAGTTAACAGGATTGAAATTGGAATGGAAAGGCCGATAATTAAAGTCGCCTTGATGTTGCGTAAAAACAGAAGCAGGATGATCATGGCAAGGGCTGCACCCTGGATGGCGTTAGTGTAAACCTGGCTCATAGTGGAACGAATCATTGTTGTGTTATCTGAGAGTATCTGAAGAGTAATGCCCTGGGGGAGCGAAGCGTTGATATCAGCTAACGCCGCCTGAACATTGTCGGATACCTTTACCTGATTGCTGCCGCTTTCGGCCGTTACCTGAATATAAACTCCGCTCTGTCCGTTTATCTGAACCCTTGAAGCGTTATCGTTATATCCAAGCGATATATCGGCGACATCCTCAAGGCGTATTGTCTGATAACGGCCTGACTGGCCGGTTCCTGTAATGCTTACCGTTTTTACGACCAGCCGTTTTATCTGCTCAATGCTGACCAGTTCTTCCTGAGTCATTATCTGGTATTCACGTGTGCCGCGCCTCAGGTTTCCGCCGGATGCGAGAACGCTCTGGCCTCTGAGAGAATTTGATATATCGCTTAACGTCAGGTTAAAAGCCGCGAGGCGGTTAAGTGAAACTTCAACCCTGATAACCTGCGTTGTGCCTCCAGTTACATCCGCCGCCGCGACGCCTTCAATGCGTTCAATTGACGATTGAATTTCATCTTCGGCGAAAATACGGAGCTGATCGGGGGGATAATTTCCCATAACGACAAGGCGCATTATCGGCATGGCGCTCATGTCAAAGCGGCGGACTGTGGGAGTTGAAACGCCGTCAGGCAGGGAATTGGCAAGCCTGTTTAAAAGAGTCTGGGCGTCGTTTATCGCCTTGTCCATATCGGTTCCGTACTCAAACTCAAGATTGATACTGCTGGACTCAAACGATGAACTGCTTGTCATGTTAACAAGCCCCCTTGAAGACATCAGGGATCTTTCCAGACGCTCTGTTACATTGCGTTCAACGTCAGTTGGTCCCGCACCCGGGAAACGGGTAGACACCGACATTACAGGGCGCGACACTGATGGGTAAAGGTCTACGGCGAGATTAACAACCATTGTCGCAGCAATGCCAATAATAAGAGCGAAAATAATTACAATTGTAACAGGACGCCTGACAGAATATTCCGCAATGCCCATTTTTTTCTCCGTTATTCGACAATGCGGACAAGATCGCCTGATGAAAGGAAATTCTGCCCCGCTGTGACAACCCGTTCTCCCAATTCCAGACCGGAAAGCACTTCAACAAAATCTTCGCTATCAATACCAAGCGTAATTTCCCGCCTGATGGCGTTATTGTTTTCATCGACAGTAAACACAATCCATGAACCGTAGGTATTAATTACGGCAATTCTTGGAATGACAGGAACGTCTACCCTGCGGTTTGTAACAAGGCTGACAGTTGCGAACATTCCCGCCCTTATGCGTGAGTCCTGATTTAAAAAACGCAGCCGTATGCGCATTGTACGGCTCGCGGGATCGAGTACCGGGCTTAATTCCGTTACTTCTGCGTTAAATGTTTCGCCCGCAATGGCTTCGAACTTAAGGACAGCGCGCAGACCCTGCCGCAGAGATGCTACAAAGCGCTCCGGCACATAAGTTTCAACTAACAGTGATGCGAGATCTCCTACCACATAAATACCTGACTGTGTTGTTAATGTATCGCCAATACTGTACGGCGACTGCAAAACGGTTCCTGACACTGTGGAAATCACGGGATTTTGCGAAAAAACTTCTCCTGGCCTGGATGGATCAATCATCGCGACCACATCGCCGCGGTTTACCCTGTTTCCGATACTGAATAAGCTTTCAGTAAGTTTCCCGGCGACAGTGGGGTAGATCGTTACCTGGTTTCTCGGAAGCACTTCGCCGTTAATTATTACGCTTTTTTCTATCGTGCCGGGAGCTACCGGCGTAACCCTTACTGTAGTTGCGATGCGAGAAGCTCTCCCGCCTCCCGCGCCCGGAGCGCCTCCCGCTCCCCGCCGCTGTTGTTCAGGAGCGAAAAGATTAATCGCGATAAGCGCCGCAAAAAGAATAATCAGCAGCAGTATGGCGGCAGTGATAATTTTACTCTTTTTCACCTTGAACCCCAAAGACATTAATTAATTTTTTCCAGTCCACATTAAGAGCGGCGGAAAGATCCAATATCATATTGAAGTAGGAAAGCTGACTCTGCAGCAAACGCTGCCTGGTGCTTGCCATGTTGTTACGTGCATTTTCAAGCGTCAGATATTCCACAGTTCCGTTTCTGAAGCCAAGTTCCGTTAGCTGATAACTGCGCTCCGCCGCTTCATGGCTCAGAACGGCAATCTCTATGCTGTTCCAGGAATTTCCCAGAAGCGCTGTTAAGGATCGAATCTGCGTTTTGGCAGAATCCTCTGCGATAGAAAGATCCATCCTTGCTTTTTCTGTTGAATCGCCTGCCCTGCGGACAGACTGGCTTCTTGAAGTTCCCGGAATCCATGGATCGATTGGGATGCTCAGGCGCGCGCTCGCGCTGAAGCTGTCGGAAAAAGGAGAGAAATTTGAACTGCTCCAGTCAACCGATAAATTGATCGAGGGAGCGCGGCTCTGCATTTTTGTCTGCGTTTCAGCGTTTTCAAGCCTGTCAATTTCCTGTTTTGCCCTTAAAATGTCAGGCCGTCCCGGAAGGTGCTGATTAATCAGCAGTTCCGCTTCAGCTTCAATTTTGACAATGCTGATTTCTCCTGACAGCGAAACATTGGCATCAGGAGGCATTCCCAGCATCGCAAGAAATTCTCCCATGCTGTTCATGTTGTTAATAACCGCCGCGTTTAAATTGTAGCGCGCGTTTTCTACGGCAAGTTTGCTCTGCATAAGGGCAAGTTCACCCACAAGGCCGTTTTTAAAGGAGATCTCGTTTCTTTCATATTGTCTTTGCGACAGGTTCAGGATTTCCTCAAGAAGCAGAAGATTGTTTTTCTCCGTGATAAGCGAATAGAATCTTTTTGTAACCTGAATGGAAAGCTGATTACAAGCATCCTCGTACCGCAGAATATTGCTTTCATGGGCCAGTTTAATATTTTTTATTGTATATGGAATTCCCGCGTTCAATCCAAGGCTCAAGCCCAAACCAACGCTGTAATTCAAGCCCGCGTTATTGGGAGAGGGGCCAAAAAGGGCGTCTCTGTAACCTATGCTTGCGCTTGCGCTGATAGTGGGAAAAATCTCCGACCATATATTTTTTTCCGAGTACCCGCTTGCCGCCAGATCAATTTCATTTTTTTTCAGATTTAGGTTATATTCAAGAGCGTGTTTAACTGCCTCGTCCAGGTTAAGCTCTTTTGTTTGGGCAAGCAAATCAAGATGTAAAAATATCAATATAATTACAGTAATTAAGACTATTTTAAGGCGCAGATATCTCCTCCTGTTTTGAATAATACTATATACAGTAAATTTAAAATAGATTGAGAAGGTTACACTGACTGAATAATAACTGAAATTTTTATTGGTTATCTGTATATATTGATCAGGCTGAAGATTTTTAAGTTTTCTCCGGAAGGTATTTCCAGTAACGCCGGGGCATTAATTGACGCTGTAAATTGGGATTATCTCTGCTCTCATTGTTGATTGTTCTATGGTAGTGTTTCCATAGGGCTTCCCAGTCATCATTTCCTTCCGATTTAAAACCTGTCTGTATATCTTCGGATATCATGATTTTTGCCTGTTTACCGTTTTGTCCGCATAAACACAAGTTTCGTTTTTCATCAATAATTGCCCAGGCAGTTTCTGAGAAACGGGCGGTAAAATATATTCCAAGAGCCGGAAGAACCAGATGATCCGGCGCGCATTTCGCGATGAAGACGCCGTCCGCGTCAGGCGAAAAACGTAAAAGCTCTGTCATGCGGTGAATCTCCCGCGTTACCCTGGCGGATACATTTAACATTGTCAGGGTATCCGAGTCGCCTCGGTCATTTATTACCTGTTCTGCCGCACGGTGTTTTTCTTCCTGACTGTTCATCTGAACAGAAGCAGCGATAATTTTTTTAGCGAAAATTACGGATTCCCTTTCTATGGGAATTTCGCTCATCCATGAGTGAATGAAAATTTCAAACGCGTTTACAGAAAGATTAAAAAGCGTACGCGTGGGTTCAGGCAGATTTGAAGGCTGTAACATCCCGGAGTAAAAGGATGCAATAAGATCAATATCGTCCTGCTCATACTGGAAATGCGCCGCTTCTGGCATGGATGATGCGGCATTCTCTGAAAATCCAAATAAATCTTCCTGTCTTCTGATAGGCTCTTTGTTATTTATGAGCAGGAACAGTTCATTGAGTTTGCGAAACATACCGCCTGCCTAAAAATCAAAAAGAGGCAATTGCAAACCCGCGCCGTCGGTGTCTGAGAGCAGGCGGCGGATGCGTACAGGATCGTCTGGGCGTTCGATGTACGCGCCTCCCGCAGTTATAAAATAGCGGGCGCGTTTAAGGGCTGCGCCCATGCGGCGAAGATTGTCAAGGCTTAAGCTGCGCGAACGCCGTGTTTCTATTATGCGCCGGGCGGTTTTTGCGCCGATACCGGGGATGCGCAAAAGTGTTTCATAATCGGCGCGGTTTATTTCGACGGGGAAATAATCCATGTTTTTCAGCGCCCACGCGGTTTTAGGATCGATGTGAGCGTCAAGGAATGGCTCGCTCTCGCTTAAAATTTCCCCGGCGCTGAAATGGTAGAAACGCAGGAGCCAATCCGCCTGGTACAAACGGTGTTCCCGCACAAGGGGAGGGCCGATGCCTTCAGGCAGTCTGGGATCGCTGAAAAGTTCCGCGCCGCTGTTAGTGACGTTATGTGTCATGCCCGCGTGATTTTCTTTTTGCGCGTAACTACCCGGATGGATAAAAGCGGAATAGTATACCCGTTTTAAGGAAAATTTATTGTATAGCGAGCTTGTCAGGTTTATAATCTGCCTGTCATCTTCGCCTGTTGCGCCGACGATAAGCTGGGTGCTCTGTCCTGCGGGCGCGAACCACTGCGATGCTGTTTTTCCCTGAGGTAAAAATTTCGGCTTGCGGCGGTTTTCTTCTATATCGCAGCTTATATCGGAAAAATCATTCATCGCGCCTATAATCGCTTTTTTTGATTTTTCAGGAGCGAGGGTTATTAAACTTTTTTCTGTCGGCAGTTCAATGTTTACGCTGAGCCTGTCCGCCCATTTTCCCGCCTCGCGGATCATTGTCTCCCCGGTACCGGGAATCAATTTTAAATGGATGTATCCTCCAAAACCCATTTCTGTTCTGAGCGTTTTGGCGGTTTCTGTTAATTTTTCCATGACTATATCAGGGTCGGCGAATATCCCCGAAGACAGGAAAAGCCCTTCGATGTAATTACGTTTGTAAAACTCGCATGTAAGTTCCGCCAGTTCCTGAACTGTAAAACTGCTGCGTTTAATATCCGCCGACGCGCGGTTTACGCAGTAAGCGCAGTCGTATTTGCATACATTGGAATAAAGCACTTTTAAAAGGCTTACGCACCGGCCATCCTGTGTCCAGCTATGACAAACTCCGGTTGGCAGAGCCGTGCCCAATTTTTTTTTATTTTTACTGTTGAAGTTGTTAAAGCCGCTGCTGCCTGAAGTTGCGCAGGAAGCGTCGTATTTCGCTGCGCCTGATAGTATCGATATTTTTTCGTGCAGATCCTGCAGTCCCATGTGATAACTATACAGGTGTTTAGATGTATTGTCAAGTAAAAATTATTTAAACATCTTTTGGCCTGGTGTCTTTTACTCTTACTGCTTTGCCTTCGGATATTGGCAGGCTGCCGCTTTCGTGGAGTTCTACTTTGGGATTTATCGAGATTGATGCCTGTAATGTTTCTTTTATTTTCTCTTTTAACGCGTTTAACGGACGGGAGTCGTCCATGAAAATTTCGGTGCTTACTTCGGTTTTAACGGTCAGCCTGTCCAGTGCGCCGTCTTTTTCAACCACGATTAAATAATTGTTGCCGACTTCCTTCATGCTCATTATTACTTCTTCTATCTGGCTGGGGAAGACATTCACCCCGTTGATGATGAGCATATCATCGCTGCGGCCTGTTATGCGCCTCATTCGGCGGTGGGTTCTGCCGCATTTGCATGGTTCATTATAAAAGGACGTAAGGTCGCGGGTACGGTAACGGAGGATTGGCGTGGCCTCGCGGCACAATATTGTAAGAATTAGTTCGCCGGTTTCGCCTTCTTTTACAGGCTCCAGAGTGTCGGGATTAACAATTTCTGCAATGTAACCGTCTTCCCAGATGTGCAGTCCTTCCTTGCACTGGCATTCAAAAGCGACGCCAGGGCCGTTCATTTCCGAAAGGCCATAAGAATTGTAAACATCAATTTTTAAAAGCGATTCTATGCGCCTCCTTGTGTCTTCGGAATAAGGTTCCGCACCGGCAAACGCGCGTTTCAGCGAAAGGCTTTCCCTCTGAACTCCGGCTTCCTTCATTTTTGTTTCAAGGTGAAGAAGAAAACTCGGCGTTGCGTGTAACACAGTCGTCCCGTAATCCTGCATCATTTTAAACTGGCGCGCGGTGTTGCCCGCACCCGCAGGAATTACCAGCATGCCAACTTCTTCGCCGCCCTGATGAAGACCCAGGCCGCCTGTAAAAAGACCATATGTTATCATGTTCTGAAAAACATCGTTCTTATCGCAGCCCGTTCCGTAAATGCAGCGCGCCATATAACCGGCCCATCGTTTAATATCGTCACGGCTGAAATAAATTGTTGTGGGAATGCCGGTGGTTCCGCTGGATGCGTGAAGGCGCACAACATCTTCTTTCGGAATTGATAAAAATCCGTACGGAAAACCGTCCCTTAGATCATTTTTTGTTGTAAAAGGAAATCGTTTAAGATCATCAAGGCTTTTTATGTCATCATGACAGCTAATGCCGGCCTTTGAAAGCCTCTCCTTGTAAAATGGAGCGCGCAGAGCCCATCTGATTTCCGTTTTAAGTTTCTGTAATTGCAAAGCTTCAAGCTCCGCTCTTGGCATTTTTTCAATTTGTGGATCCCAATACTGATAATTCATCTTTTTATCCTGTCTTTGTTACTTTAGCCGCGGCTTGCCCAAGATGAAAAGCTCTTGCGTTTGCCGCTGCAGCCGCTTCATTTTTTTTTGAAAATACTTCACCAATAATTTTTTCCAGACTCCGGGTTTTTACCGGAAGGAAGCATGAAGCTACTCCTACCATGACAGTATTTACCGCTTTTGCCAAACCGGCTTCTTTTGCCAGAGACGCAGCCTGTACAATCCGCCATTCAGGCAGGCTTTTTATTAATGAATGAATTCCTTCGATATCGGGATAATTGGAAATATTATTATACGGTTCAGCTGCGGTAACAAGGATTCCGTCCGGTTTTAAATACGATATATACCGAAGGCTTTCCAGAGGCTCCATGGAAATGATCATATCCGCGCCGCCCTTTGGAACAAGGTCGCCCGCGATCTTTCTGTTTGCAATGCGCATGTGGGCTAAAACAGCGCCGCCTCTCTGCGCCATCCCATGCACTTCGCTCTGGCGGACTTCCAGCCCTTCACTCAGAGCCGCATGGGTAATAATTGAGGCGATGGATAAAACTCCCTGTCCCCCAACGCCTGCCAAAATTACATCGTAATTCATGAGGGTAAGTATTGCTTAAATTGTAATTAAATTCAAGGTTACAATCAAAATTGTATTAAAAATATTAAATTCTACAAGTAAATTTCTACCAATGTTGTAATGACTTTTTCCGCAAACGCGCGGCGTAATGACGCAGCTCTGTCTTCAAGAAAGGAAGCGGGCAGGGGAGAGGAAAGCGGATCTTCGGGAGCAGAGCGGGCTTTACCGTATATTTGCACCTTGCGGATATTGTTACCTGAAGCCGCATTACATACTATAGTCTCCCATGCCTGCGCTTCTTCAGAGGACGGCGGCTCTTTGTTAATCGCGCAGAGCATTGTCTGTATTGTAACAGGCGCGCAGGAGGTAAAATCTTTTATCTTTGAAATAAGTTTTTCAAAGGAGATACTTGTGCGGTTCATTTTTTGATACCAGTCTGATGTACCGGCGTCCAGTTTCAGCCAGATGTTAAGCGCAATATGGCCGTTAGCTGCATTTTGCAGCGCGGAAAAAATCTGTGGCTGTAATAACCCGGCACCGTTTGTTATAAGCACCAGTTCCGCTGAAGGCGCCGTCTCTGCGCGGATACCGCCTGCAAGCTTTAACGCTTCGTCAAAATAAGGCGACAGCGTAGGCTCCCCGTTACCTGAAAAGCAAATATCCATGACAGGTACATTCTGTTCAAGCGCGGCGGTTATGGCAGAGCGAAGATCGGTTTCCATCTGTTCCAGAGAAAATTCGCCGTTACCTGAAAACGGAAACACTTCGCAATAGGGGCAGTCAAATTCGCATTTTTTTTTATCTGGGAACAGGTTGATCCCAACAGATAAACCGCCGGATCGCCTTGAATAAACAGGGTATACGATGTTTCCTTTTTCCCGCTCCCGGTGGTTTGTTACAGGGGTAATGTTTAGCGTCATTTATATTAATGTACATTATGTTGATTTTTTTTTCAAGGACAGATATAGAAACATTTCCAAAATTTGAATCATAAGGTTTAAAAACAATACTTATAAAAATACTTACATGTCATATTACAGTGCTCTTGAGGGTGTCTCTCTTCCTGCGGACATACCGGCTCCTTACAGCTTCGGCCTTATACAACACACACTTTGGTGTGGCATTATAGTGATCCACACCGATGCCACCGGAATGGCTTTGCGCCTCGCCTCGCCTTGTAATGGTTTTTTCAAGCTAATAAAGCATATATTTCTGCATGGTTTAGTTTAAAAATCAAGCTCTATTATGTTAATTATCTCCATATCATTAGAATCAAGAATAATTGGCTGAGCGTCAGGATTGTACATATCTATTGAATAAGTATAGACCTCCGTAACAGAACCTTCCGCGTACTGATAAAAAATCATGTTTCTTCCGGATGCAGTTAACAAATTCCGGTTTGGGGCATTATCTATGATCCGGCTATTTGTGTATACTATTTCTTCTGTGCCTCCGGTTCCAAGCCAGAGCCGTTTAATAGTTTTACTATCCAGCCAAAAGAGGTAATTATCACTGTTAATAAACGATTTTTCCGCAGTAACAGATGGAAAAATAAGAGCTACGGATTCAACATTTATTCCAATAGCTTTTCTTGTAAGCTGAACAAAACCATAATCATAAATAATCATTACACCATTACTGCGGTAAGATACAGAATTATTAATATCAGAGGTTCGTAAAATATTTCCGGAATTAAAATAGATAAATTCTTTTCTGGAACCTGGACTAAATGAAAGAATGTCTTTTTGTATTGACTCTCCTATAAGTTGTTCTGATTCATTTATGTTAATGCTAGTTGTAAGATATTTTTGACCTGAATTAACACCAGTCCAGAAACCAACTCCACCATCATCATAATTACTATACATCCAAGGTTTTCCTGACAGATCTTGCAATAAAATACCAATATTAATTCCAGCGTTAAATTCTGGAAAATCAAAAGCAGGACCCCAATTAACTACTACCATCGGAGAAGTAATATTACTAACCATCATTGGGTAATTCGGAATATCTATTGGCTGAGTGTTTATTCCAGTATTCATATCTACAATATGATAAAAAGCCCGAATTTCAGTATATGGAATTTCATTTAACATTACTGTCTCATTTCGTATAGCTATAACTTTATTATTACTTATAAATGGGAGATATATCCCGCTAAGAGGTAGAAAATTTCCATTATTTAAGGCGACAGCCTGTAAAGATGCAGCTTTTAGATCAATTTTGTATAATGTAGAATTCATAATGAGCAGCATTAAATCATCCTGTATGAATTGTATTCCATGAAAATTTGAAAAATCATATATTACGCCTGTTTTCATATCAATTAGCGCACGGCCATTAAAATCTTCCAGAGTGCTTATTGTATAACCTCCCCCCTGTACATCCGTGATCAAGTAATAACCATCAAAGTTTACAGGGATACGTTGAAAATCCAGTTGTTCCAAATTTGTAACACTTAAAGCTACATTATATCCTGAAGATGTATTAAAAAGAATCGGCGCGTTTTGCCCGGCGGATGTAACATAGGCAAGGGTTGTAATGCTTGAATTAATTGTTGATCTCTCGTTATTAGTCGGTGACAGATTTCCAAGATAAATTGATTTTATATCTCTGGTTAACAAACTGAGAGATTCGAGAGAAAAATTTACTTGTGCATTGTTAATATTATTACCAGGAGAATCTGAACATCCAATAATCAAAAGAAAGAAAAATAATGTAGTAATTAATGATAATTTTTTCATAAAAACTCCTTCTGTTTATTTAAATATTATTATTTAATGCGCTATTCATTCGTATCCTGCTTACTCTCAGATATTTGCTGTTTTTGTACTTGCTGTGTATTTATGACAGGCTCGGCTGCCTTGGCAATTATTGACATGATTATTTGCCTGGATTCCGGCTTGAGTTTACGATAACCTTCCAATAATTCCTTTTCCTGATTGCTCATATTTAATCTTTTTATTGTATCCTTAAACAATATTTAATATTATATAAGGATATTTGTCAAGTAAATTTATCCCTTTGTAATAAATTCCTTGATTATTTATCCTTTATTTAATAGTTTGAAATTGTCCATGGAAGTGATTAATAAACGTTTAAAAGAAGCGCGAAAAGCTTTAAAAATAAATCAATCGGAATTTGCCGGAAAAATTGGCATGGCTCAAAGCGGGTATTCACAAGTAGAGACAGGGGAAAATACTTTAACAGAGCAAAACCTAAAGCTAATATGCCTAATTTTCAATGTCAACGAATCGTGGCTGCGTACCGGCAAAGGGGAAATGTTTAACACAACTACAAAGCCAAAAAATGATGATGAAAAAAAGCTTTTAGAAATGTTCCGTAAATTATCCCCTGAGATGCGGATATTTGTATTAAAAAAAATCAATGAGTGTTTACAGCTTGAGCAGGAATTTCACCCTTAATTTTTATAACGGGAAAGTGTAACACCCGCCAATATATTTTTAACTTGTTTCCCGCTTTTTTTTATGTTATTGTATAACAGTGAGAATCTTCAAAAACAAGTGGTTTCATCAGTTTGCTGATAAAGAAAGTATAACAGATTACGAGTTAAAGCAAGGAGAAAAACATGGCAAAGTTCGCGTTTATCGGCGCCGGAAGTTTTGGTTTTACAAGGACATTGGTCAGGGATATTCTGACATTTGACGCGTTTAAGGACGCTACAATCGCTCTTATGGATATTGATGATGAGCGGCTTGATTATATTACCAAAGCGGTGCAAAAGATTATCAATGCGGGAAATTACGGCGCTAAAATAATTTCTACAAAAAACCGCGCGCAAGCTCTGGAAGGAGCCGATGGGGTTCTTTGTACAATCTTAAACGGCGATGTCGATATCTGGCGTTATGACATAGAGATACCAAAAGAATACGGCGTTGATATTAATGTGGGCGACACACGGGGACCTGCGGGAATTTTCCGCGCTCTAAGAACAATTCCTGTAATGCTTGATATTTGTAAAGATATAGAAAAATATTGTCCAAATGCTGTGTTTCTGAACTATACCAATCCCATGGCGATGCTGTGCCGGGCGATGCAAAGCCGGTTTCCGAAGCTGAAGATTACAGGGCTTTGCCACAGCGTGCAGGGGACAGCATGGATGCTCGCGAACTGGATAGGAGCGAAATATGAGGATGTCACCTATACATGCGCAGGCATTAATCATCAGGCTTTTTATCTTGATTACAGATGGAAAGGCAAAGACGCGTACCCTCTGCTTAAAGAAGCCATGAAAGATCCAAAAATTTACAATGAAGAAATTGTGCGTAACGAAATGTTTATGCTTCTGGATTATTATCCCACAGAATCATCAGGCCATAATTCGGAGTACAATGCATGGTTTCGCAAACGGCCGGACTTGATCGAAAAATTCTGCATTTACGGAACAGGCTGGAATCCCGGCGCTTACGCCTATATTCTGAATGAGTACATGAGCAGAAAAGAAACATGGCACATTGAAATTGAAGACTGGTTAAAGGAAAGTGATACCGATTTGAACCGCGGACAGGAATATGCGGCTTATATATTTAACGCGATGTTCGGAGACAGGATCATGTTTAAATTTAACGGCAATGTTCTGAATAACGGTTTGATTGATAACCTGCCGCAAAGCGCGTGTGTGGAAGTGCCTGTGCTTGCGTCCCCTCACGGATTTGAAGCGATAAAGGTTGGCAAACTTCCCGATCAATTGGCGGCTTTGGTGCATACCAGTTCTGTTTGTGAGGAACTGGCGGTTGAAGGCGCGCTGGCAAAAGATGCGCGAAAGATATATCAAGCCATTGCTTTTGATCCCCTTACCTCGGCGGTACTGGGCATACAGGAGATAAAAGAAATGACAAAAAAAATGTTTAAGCAAAACGCGGATTTTCTGCCAAAATATTCAGATTTGGACTGAAACGCCTGTACACATGATTGATAAAACCTCATCGCAGGCGCAGATGTTCGCTAACCGTTTGCAAAAACGTTTCCGTCATCTAAAAAAGTGGGCGCATAGAACAGGCGTTGGAGCTTTCAGGCTTTATGATCGTGACATACCGGAAATACCTCTCGTACTGGATTATTACGGCGAACCGCTTCAGATGCAGGACGCCTGTCTTTGCGGCGCTCTTTATAAACGTCCCTATGAAAAAGACGCGGATGATGAAGAGCGCTGGCTGTCTGTAATGAAGGACAGCGCAGCCTCCGCGCTTGATTTTGATCCTGTTCATATATTTTTAAAGCGCCGCCAAAAACAGAAGGGAATTTCCCAATATGAAAAAATTTCATCAGAGCGTTATGTGAAAATAGTAAGCGAAGGCGGCCTTGCCTTTAAGGTAAATTTATCCGATTACCTTGATACCGGCCTCTTTCCTGACCGGCGGCTTTTACGTGCAATTGTAAGAGACGAATCTGCCGGTAAAAAAGTTTTGAACCTGTTCTCTTATACCGGCTCTTTTTCAGTATACGCTGCATCAGGCGGCGCTGTTTCTACCGATTCTGTGGATTTATCAAATACATACCTTTCCTGGGCGCGGGAAAATTTTTCGCTTAACGGGTATTCTGCTGGTATCCTGAAGAATAATTCATTTGCGGAACGCGGAGTAAGACAGGAGAAGGGCGGGCACAGGCTCATTCGCGCTGATGTATTGGATTTTATTGACATGGCAATTGCCGCCAGGATACGCTGGGATATTATAATCGCGGATCCGCCAGCTTTTTCCAATTCAAAAAAAATGACAGATAACTTTGACTTGCAGCGTGATTTAACAATATTACTGGAAAAATGCCTGGCATTGCTTTCCGCAGGCGGAAAAATATTCCTGAGCGTTAATATGCGCCGCTGCGCGGTAACGGCAGCGAATTTGGAAGAACAGCTTGCGCATTACGCAGAAAATGTTCGCGTAACAGATTTAAGCGGAAAAATAACTGATGAAGATTTTAAGGACAGGAAAATTCCAAAAGCTTTTATGATAGAGAAGTGAACGTTATTATGAAAAAATATTTTATAATATTGGTATTATCAATCGCGTTTTTTGGCTGTGTTAATATGCCTGATAAATCAATTAATGAGTGAGGTTGTTCCAAAACTTTCAAACCGAAGGTTTGCGTTTTTGGAACAGCCTCATTTATATATAAAAAATATCAGCGGAGCAAATGACGGAATGGTCAGCGAAATCTCCGCCCGGTGGAGCGATAATATTATAAAACTTGAAAATATTTCACACGCGGAAATTATTGATATTAAAAACGGAAAATATCTGGAAATGATATACCCGGCATTTACCTGAATATCGTAAAAGATTTAGGTAAAAGAGGTTTCTGACTATTCCTTTATATTATATTTTTTCCTGAACCGTTCAATGCGGCCTGCTGTGTCAACAAGTTTTTGCTTGCCGGTAAAGAAAGGATGGCAGGCGGAGCAAATTTCAACTTTGATGTCCCTGATAGTGGAACGGGTTTCTATTACATTCCCGCAGGCGCAGGTTATTGTTGTATTTTCATATCTGGGATGAATGCCATTTCTCATTTATATCCTCCAAAAAATTATCCAATTCTCATTTCAGGGTTTAGGAACATCTACCGGGCGCAGCGCAGGTTTGCGAAGGTTCCCTCCTGATTAATCCATTCCGGCTGAACCGGTATTCATGGATTTCAGGAATGTTTCATTATTCTTGGTTTTTTTCATCTTGTCAACCAGGAACTCGATAATCTCGATGTCATCCATGGGGTTAACAACTTTTCGCAATATCCAGATTTTCTGCAGCTCTTCTTCCGTAAGCAGAAGTTCCTCCTTGCGGGTTCCGGATTTTTTAATATTAATCGCCGGGAACAGGCGGCGGTCGGAAATGCGCCTGTCAAGGTTGATTTCCATATTGCCTGTGCCTTTAAATTCCTCAAAAATTACTTCATCCATGCGGCTGCCTGTTTCAATCAATGCAGTGGAAATAATTGTAAGGCTGCCGCCTTCTTCTATATTACGCGCCGCGCCGAAAAAGCGTTTTGGCTTATGGAGCGCGTTTGAATCAACGCCGCCTGAAAGAATTTTTCCCGATGTCGGGACTGTCTGGTTATACGCGCGCGCAAGGCGTGTAATTGAATCAAGTAAAATCACTACGTCTTTTTTATGTTCAACGAGCCGTTTCGCTTTTTCCAGAACCATTTCGGTAACCTGAACATGCCTGGTTGCCTGTTCATCAAATGTAGAAGAGATTACTTCCGCGCGCACGGTGCGTTCCATGTCTGTCACTTCTTCAGGACGTTCATCAATTAGCAGGACAATTAAGTAAACTTCCGGATGATTCTTCGTTATCGCGTTTGCGATTTTCTGCATCATGATGGTTTTTCCGGTTCTGGGCTGTGCGACAATTAACGCGCGCTGTCCTTTACCGATGGGGCAGAACAGGTTGATGAATCTTTCGCTAATTCCTTCGGTAGAATTTTCAAGGTCGAGTTTTTGGTTAGGGTACAGCGGGGTAAGGTTGTCAAATGGTATTCGGCTTTGAGCGACTGTGGGATCATCGTAATTCACCGTTTCTACCCGCAGCATGGCGAAGAAACGCTCTCCCTCTTTGGGACTGCGAATCTGACCGTAAACAGTGTCGCCTGTTTTCAGCGCGAAAAGCCGAATTTGGCTTGGACTGATATAAATATCATCAGGACCCGGTAGATATGAATTCTGCGGGCTGCGTAAAAAACCATAACTGTCGGGAAGAATTTCCAGAGAGCCGTAGGCGTAAATAATACCGCCCCTTTCCGTATGCGCTTTTAATATGGCGAAAACTATTTCCTGTTTTTTTAACGTTACCATATCATCATGCGTGATACTGTAACACGCGGCAAGTTCGCGCAGGTCTATCATGTTCAGTCTGATTAATTCATTAATTGTTAACCTGGGTTTTGAATTATCCTGATCCTGGCGCGGTATTGGTTTACCGTAAAGATCGGGCATGGAAGGCAGCTTGGGTAATGCGGGTAAACTGACAGGAGCGCTTTCCTGTGTTTCTGTTTCATCATCGCCCTGTCTCATTTCAGAACCTTCATAATCCGGATGCATCTTCCTTCTTACTGCGCCTGGTTTCACTGAGCTTTTGAAATTCGCATATCTTTGGCCGGAAGCATCGCCCTCTCCCGCAGAACCTGATGGAAAAGAGGAAGGCCGGTTGTTTCCGTTTGATCCGTTTCCGGCAATTGCCGAGCTGTTCCTGTAATTTGTATACCTTTGATTCGAAGCGTCGCCTTCATTCGGAGCGCGCACTACAACACGCCCCAGCCTTTCCCTGTTATCGGTTTTATTTTCTGATTGATTTTCCGTATTTCTGTTTTCCGTATCAGAATCATTATTTTGCGGTTTTTCAATTTCTTCGCTGTTTTCAGTTTCAGCGTTTTCATAAACCGAAGGCTTTCTGCCTCTTCGTACCAATGCCATTTTTACCACCTATTGGATTGCCATCTCCGGACAGAAGCTCCGGAAACAAACAGGATCTGCTCTTTATTTTTAATCATATGAATTTCGACAGGATACTCCTAATTTAATATTTTAACCTGACTATGTCAAGAAGGAATTTTCGTCAGGTTAATATTCAATTCATAAATAGATTCCATTACTTCAACAGCGGCAAGGATTCTAATTACATTTCTGGAACCGGTAAAATGAAATTCCTTTGCTGTTGTCTGTCCATTTTGTATAGCGGCCGCTATCCAGACTGTCCCGACCGGAGTGTCGCTGCCATCGCCGTCCGGTCCTGCAAGACCGGTTACAGACGCCGCTATATCCGAGCCGCTTTTTTTTAACGCCCCTTCTGCCATTGATATGGCGGTTTCCCTGCTTACAAGACCATTAACATCAAGCAAACCGCCGTCAAGGCCAAGCATGGATATTTTCGCTTCTTTTGTATAACACACATAAGAACCCCACAATACCCCTGAAGCGCCGGGTGTGTCCGCCATGTATGCTGATACAAGACCTGCAGTGCATGATTCAGCCAATGCCGCGGTAAGGGATAACCAGCTTAATTTTTGTATCACTTTCCGCGCGGTTTTTTCTGCGCGGATTTTTAGCTCATTTATTAATTCAAATTCTTCCATTTACACATTCATAATTCCGGGCGTAAACAGCCGCCCTGGGTTATACATCAGGTACGCTGCAGTTCAGCTTTTATTTCTTCTGTAGGACGATGAAAAATTTCTATATCTTTGTCTACGCTTGTCATTCTGCACTTGCCGTCAAAGAACACTCCGTCCGCGATGCGTAATCTCGCGGCGCTTACATCGCCGTGAACTTTCGCGCCACTCATCATATCAACTTTATCCAGCGCCTGCACAGTGCCTGTTATGCTGCCGTAAACTGTAAGAGAGCTTACCGTTATGTGATCTGCCTCGACAACCGCGTCTTTATCGACAATCAGGGCGCCGGCCGCGTCAATGGTTCCCCTGAAACTTCCCTGAATGCGCAATGTCGAATCAAATTTCAGTATACCGGTAAAGCTTGTGGTTTTGCCTAACACTACAATCTGTGAATTGTCTTTTCTTCTGCCTTCGCGCTTGGGCATTATTGTTGCTCCTGATGCAGGAATTTTCGTATTTGGTTTTCCAGAACTGAAAGTCCTATTTCATCTTTTTTTAAATTATCCCATTCATTTATTGTTTTTTCAATCCTCGCGTCCAGGCTGGCTATGTGTTTTCGGACAGACATTATTTTCGCGCTTACCGGTTTAATGAGATTTGACAGATCTTCTTGGTTTGAATTTTCTCCAGTTTCCGCTGTATTTTCACAGATCAACGCAATCGCCTTGTCAAGTTCATCAATGCTTCCTACAAAGGCGCAAAGTTTATCTTTTAAATCCTGGTTTAATTCTTCGGCGAGCGCAAGGCGCGTTTCCCTGACTTTAATCTGGGCAAACAGTTCTCGGTTACGCAAAACAGCGTTCATCCGCGCCAATACTTCAGAAAAATTAAATGGTTTTGTTATATAATCGTCTACTCCCGCTTCAAAACAACTGACTTTATCCTTAACATCATCAAGCGCTGATATCATAATTATTGATATATTGCGGAAATTTACATCGTTTTTCAGAATTTTAGTAATTTCTTTACCAGTCATTCCCGGCATTATATTATCCAGAAGTATTAAATCCGGAAGAAATTTTTTGACCTTATCAATGACTTCGCCGCCGTCAGCGGTTTTCTCTACTACAAAACCAAGCTTTGACAGCATTACTTCAAAGAAATCAAGACTAATGGTTTCATCATCTGCTATCAATATCTTTTTTTGGGTGTTCATTATTTCCTTACCTTTTTAAGATTGTTAATTATACATAAAACCATCCCAAAAAGCAACAGAGCGGCGGCTATGGCTGTAAAAGTAATTCCGGTATAATCGCCGCAGAGCGTGTAAATCGTTTCTCCCTTCATAACCGGAACCGATACATTCAGCCATGCTTCTGTAAATGGAGGAGCCATTGCGATAATTCTTCCGGCAGGATCAATCGCGCAGGTTTGGCCTGAAGCGGTGGAACGCACCATAGAACGGCGGTTTTCTACAGCCCTGAAAACCGCCATGGAGAGATGCTGGTTTTGAGCTGGTAAACTGTTTGACCACGCGTCATTTGAAATATTAACCAATATATCAGCGCCCCTGCGTATAAAATTCCTTGACAAATAACCGAACGTATCTTCAAAACATATCGGCGTAGAAAAGGTAAAACCCTGCGCCTGGAACACGGTCTCTTCATCGCCCTTTTCCCAAAAATGGGTGTCCGCTTCTTTCAGAGCCTTATACATAAATGGAAGCTGTTTTTCATAGGGAAAATGTTCAGTAAATGGCACAAGATGCAGTTTTCTGTAAACATTTGTGATCTGATCTTTTTCAAAGAGCAGCGAAGCATTGTAATCGATTCTATGTTTGTCATTTGAATTTGGGTTTTTTGCCGAATCCATCCGCGCGTCATCATTACCGATCAAAAATGGGATGCTCTGTGCGGATAGATAATTCAATAACTCCCTGACAGTAATCCACGATTCAGGATCGTCGCGGTATGTATAATGCCAGTAAATACGCGGAACAAATGCAGTTTCCGGCCACACAACAAGCTGAGTGTCAGACCGCGACGCCAAAGCTTCATCGGAGAGCCGTTTCAATATTGTAAGATCATTGCGGTATGCTTCATGCACCTGCATGGATGTTGGCGCTTTGGAAGCTTCCCATGGATCTGTGTTGTGCTGAATGAGCGTAATATTAGCGGACGGATAAGAAGAAAAATCCTTGTTTGTGATAAATCCAAAAGTAAATGCCGCGGCAAGGGCAATAGCCCAGATTATGGCAGATACAGTTTCCTTCCTTAAAAAAACAGATAATTTATTTTTCACGAACCGGTACAAAACATCACGAATAATGGAAAATAAATTGGATAGAGAGCTTGCGCTGGTTTGCGTAGTTTGTTGTAAATTTAATCCTTTTGCATCTGTTCCCCGTTCCTTGAACGCTCCCGCCAGCCAGAAAGAGGGGAATGTTACAAGAGCGCAGACACCCCAAACGCCTGTAATACCTGCAATTTGTATCAGGGGAATTATCCGCCACTGCGAATAACCTGTAACTCCGTAGGAGTATCCTAAAAATCCCTGCGTACATAAGTATTCGTATGCGAGCCAGATGAACCATTGAACCAGGTATGATCTTTTAGGAAATAAAATATCTGCCAGTTTAAAAAACAGAAAAACAACCGCAAGGTAAAAAAGATAAACAGAGTATACAATTGTTCCGGCCATTGGATGAAAAGTTCCCAGCCAATAATTAAAAAGCCCATAAGAGAGGAAACCATAAACAGCGCCCCAGCCAATACAGGCCAACAGGCTGCATTTGCCTATAACTATCAGTATTGGAATATAGGCAAACCAGGCAAAAAAAGGAATGCCGTTTTCAATAACAAGATTTGGAAAAGAAGCGGAAAAAAGCAAGGACGCCAAAAATACAAGTCCCAGGTTTTTAATTATTATTTTATACCAGTTGTCTGACCGTTCTTGATTTAGCAGATTCTGCTGTATTACTTTATGATTTTTTTCTTTATCACGCTTCATTATTATTTATATTCCATACAGCCTGTTTCAGTTCACGGCCGGAACGGAAAACCGCCGTTCCGTGGGAATGGATAACAAGGCTTTCGCCGGTTCTGGGATTACGCGCTTTTGGACGCGCTTTCCGTGTTTTTACTTCAAATGTCCCAAAACCTCTGAGCTCAATCACCTGACGGCGTATCAGAGCCTCTTTCATTTCATTTAAAAATAAATCAACAGCGCTGCGGATTTCATTGCGGTTCATTCCTGTTTTTTCATAAAGAGCGTCTATTATGTCAGCCTTTGTTATTTTTTTTGCCGGCATATATTTTTATTGTTTAAAGAAGCAGATTATTGAGCCGCTTTGTTGTTATTATAGAATCGCTGCATCCTTGATTTCTTACGAGCTGCTGCGTTTTTGGATATAATACCCTTTCCAGCGGCAGTATCAAGTTTTTTTATCATTTCCTTTAACGCTGTTTCTGTATTCGGATCTTTTTTCTGCGCGAGAGTAACAAATTTCTTAACGCTTGTCCTGACTGAACTTTTTACCGATTTATTGCGCAAACGGCGCTCTTCACTTTTTCGATGCCGCTTTTCTGCGGAACTAATCTTCTTTGCCAAAGAATAACCCTCCAAAAAAAAATAAAAACTGAGGCTGTTCCAAAACTTTCAAACCGAAGGTTTGTGTTTTTGGAACAGCAACCTCAATTATTCGCTTTTACTGCGCCCTGATAAGGATGTCTGTAAAAGCTATCTGTTTAAAATGAAATCCATGCCTGTAAACGATGTTTAAATTACTTTTACAGATCTATTTGAAATCTGACGGGCGTCTTTCGAGCCGTTTGCATTTGTCACATTCCGCGACATTTTTTACCTTTCCGCTCTCAAAGAGGGTTTTCATTTTTATTTCCCCCCCGCATGTACATAAAAATTTTTGCGTCGCGCTCGCGGTACGGCTGTTTTTACTGGCCTGTGCCATGGTTTTTTCTCCTTGCGGTAATTTACTGATAAACTAACATTTTTTTGAAGGTATTGTCAATAGTAAGTAAAACAGGGCTATGCTATAATATTTTTGTGCAGAAAGTCTATGATACGCAGGATAAACCCAAAAGAGCTTTATTGGTCAGCATAATAAATGGCAAGGATTATAATGAGGCTTCATGCCGTGAATTACATGGTTTATCAGAAAGCCTTGGATTGGAAATTGCAGCCCATGAAAAGATTCGTGTCAGGGAAAAAAACGCAAAGTATGGCATGGGAAGCGGGAAAGTCGAGGAACTTTCGCAAAAAGCCGCAGAAATAGATGCGGATTTATTTGTTTTTGACTGGAATCCAACTCCATCTCAGCAGAGAAACTGGGAAGAGCTTTCAGGAATTCCTGTTGTGGACAGGCAGGAACTAATAATTCGTATTTTCGCGGAAAGGGCCAACACAAGGGAAGCTGAATTACAGGTAAAATTAGCCGAATTATCCTACTCATTACCGCGCCTCAGCCATAAGTATATAGATCTTTCACGTCAAAGAGGCGGACGTTACGGAACAAAAGGAACAGGCGAGACAAAACTGGAAACGGATCGCAGAAAAATTGAAAAGCGTATCCAACAGCTTGAAAAAGAAGTTGAACAGGTAGGTAAACAGCGTCAGATGCAAAGACGCCAGAGGGAACGAAACAATGTGCCGGTATGCGCCATTGTCGGTTACACAAACGCCGGAAAATCCAGTCTGCTTAACGCACTGACAGGCGCTGATGTTTTAGCTCAGGATAAACTCTTTGTTACCCTGGATGCGGTTACCCGCCGTTTCCAGCCAGCGCCAGGCGTACAGGTTCTGCTTACCGATACTGTAGGTTTTATCCGCCAACTGCCTCATTCTCTTATAAAGGCGTTCCGTTCAACGCTTGAAGAAGCGGCTTTGGCGGATATTATTATTAATATTTTAGACGCGTCGGATACCGCAATTGGTACCCATTATGAAACAACTTTATCAGTGCTTAAAGAGTTATCAGATAATAAAAATGGTGCTCAGGATATTCCCATGATCACATTGTTGAATAAAATCGACTGCCTGCAGGTAAATGAAAACGGAGAAAATCCTGTTCAGGAACTACATGCCCGTTTTCCGGGAAGTATACCCGTATCAGTTAAAAACGGAACAGGACTGGATGTGTTAAAGGACAGAATTATTAATATGATATATAATGAAGACAGGAGTAAACATGAGTAATAAAAGCCTGTTTTTCATCTTTTTCTGTTTTATTTTTTTATTAAGTTGTTCAGGCTCTCCTCAACCATGGAATGAAGGCAGATGGAACATATATGGTTTACTTGATCCCGAACAGGATGTAAAAATTTCCCATTTTTATGATGATTATGATCCTCAGACCAAAAGTTATAAACCGGTTGATCTGTTTTGGTATCAAAATGCGGACAAAGATAATATTTCTGTTGATGAATTCCTGGAATCTGAAGCGGTTTATTTGGGATATACGCAGGATGGGATTGAATTTTGCGTAATTGGCGATATGGAAGGGTTAATTGTTACCGAAAAACCATCCAGAACCGTTATAATGAAGGTAATTAACATCAACAATTTTTCAAAGGACTTGGAAAAATTTACCGTTTTTAAAATCAGGTACAGATATTTTTTCCGCCCCGTTTATATTCCCCGGAATCAGGTTACAACGCCAGTTAGTAACCGCAGAGTTTCACAGGCTGAAACTTACGGTCTTGCGGTTATAAGTGAATTTTTTTTGGATGAATATGAAATAATCGGTAAACTCGATGTTCCGCAATCACGATTGAGCAGGGGGCTTCAGGAGGTGAACAGAGGCCTTGGGGTAGTAGGCAGAGGTCTTTTAAGGGCGGGGGAGGTACTTTCCGCTCTGGCACGCGGTACGGACAGGGCGATAGGTAAATTGCTGGGAATTGATAATTTTATCACCCAGGGTGAGATAACGCTGGAAAACGGCTTAACATACCAAAGGGTTGGTATGGGCGAAATCGTTAAAAAATCACTGGAATACGATGGTTCTGATTTATTATTTACCAGCAGAGTCATCCTGGTTGGAGAAAGAGGTAATAATATGTGGGCTTTTCGGGAAGCGGAAGGTAATTTAGTCCATACCATGATGTATACAGGACATATTCCGGCAAACATGAAAGAAATAAGGATATATTACCGTTTTCGTAATGACGGGGTATTTGAAATAGATGAATATAAACAAGCTTCGATTTTCAATGATCAATGGTAAAATTTCGAGTATATTATATACTATTGCCAAAATATGACAAATACATTAACATTAAACAGGAGTGAGATATGGCAGAAGACTTAATGGATAAAGTTTTTTCCTTTTTTTCTGGTGACGGTCTGACCGATGAAAAACAGAATATGCTTAAACACACTGCAAAGGAATTGAGTCAGAGTAAATATTCCAGATTTTTCCGGGTAAGATCCGAAGAAGTTGACCCTTCATTTACATCGTTTTTATTTTCCGTATACAAGACAATTTATCCCATAAAGCTGTTTATGCAGGATGAAAGGAAAGTAACCAAATTAAAAGAACTGTTAATCAGTTCAAGCCTGGATAACAGCATAAATGAAATCATCAAAAGACTTGATTATGCAACCCTTGACGCTAAATCAAAAACCATGGAAGGCGAAAAGCTTATCGCTTCAATCCAGGCGGATACAGAAGAACTGGAAAACCAGTTTGATAACAGCAGGATGGCTGCCGCTAACCGCCGTTACGAAATGGTATCCTCCATTGGAACATTTGTGAGCTATAATTTTCCGGGTTTTTTCAAGAAATTTGATCCGCACTTCGCCGATGGAAGTTTTTTGGTAGAACCCAGGTTTCCGGCTTTAAAAACCATACTAATAATAGATCAAATTGGAGAATTCCTGACTGTTTCTCAGCCTCTCAGACCGGAAGATGAGTGGGATAGCCTTTTATATCTCTTTAGAGTATGCGAAGGTCATGATCTTGCCGTTCCGGAACATTTTATCGCAATGATTAAAACTCTCCGTGAGATACATACATCCAGAATATTGGAACTGATGGTGCAATATACTTTGAGAAACCCGGTTTGGCAGTGGAAACATCTGACCTTCCGTGAAACAGTCGCGGAAGACTGGCTTGAATCCAAGAAAATGGAAGCCAATAACTACATATTGAAAATCAACAATGCCAAGAAAAACAGCCAAATAAACGCCCTTACAAAACAAATTTTCGAAGCCACAGACCTTGTAAGGCTTGAAAATTATACCGTGCAGCTAAGCGAGCCTTACCGCAGGAGGGATTTGGAATATTTCTATTATGCCGAGGGTCTAAACTATTTAAAGGCATTCCTGGATGATTATGTAGAAAGGGATATCAAGGAACTTTGTGATATTTTACTTATCAGAGGTCAATGGACAAATAATACAATGGCCAGGGAAATGAGCGAAGCGTTTCATGAATTACAGGCATGTGAGAAAGATATTGATGAAATCGATGAAGTTTTATCTGATGACGGCCCAGATGGCTCCCGCCTTAGGGCGGCCATGCTCAGAATAGACCGTGATTCTACTCAAACGCGGTATGTTAACGTTATAATTAATAAATTGAATACCCAGGCGCTGGATATTATAAATCTGGCTGCCCAGGATTTAATCGTAATCGGGAAACACATGAAAAACCTGATTGACGATGTGCAGAAAAAACATCCCGAGTTGCTTGTAAACTGGAGAGAAATTAATTTAGCTTCAAAGGAGCCCATTGCCCAAAGGATGATTGATGACTTTAAAAGAATCAACTTTTTTGTTCAGCTTATGCACTTATGTACATCATAATTCATTGTAGAGCCATGATGAATAATAGTTGCTGCGCCCTATTGCAGAATAATTTCGGATATTATATAATTAATGTATAAAAATTTAGGTATCTTAAGAGGAAGCCATGGATATTCAAGTTCAGGAACTCATTGACAAAATAAAAAAAGACGGGATTGAAACTGCATCACAAGAAGCAGCGAGAATCAAGACGGATGCAGATGCCGAAGCTCATCGCATTATTGAAGCAGCAAAAAAAGAAGCGGACGATATCGTAGCCTTGGGTAAACAGGATGCGGAACGTTTTGAAAAAGCGGGAATCGCCGCATTGGAACAGGCTTCCCGTAACCTAATTCTCGCATTCAAGGACGAAGTTCAGGTTTTACTGAATAAAATCGTTGAACTGCGCGTAGCCGAAAATTATAATGGCGATGTGTTAAAAGCAGCGCTGCCTCAATTATTAAAATCCTGGTCAGAAAAAAGCGGTGATAATCTTGCGGTAATTCTTCCGGAAAACGAACTTTCCAGGATTCAGGCTTTTTTTAATGAAAATCTGGCAAATGAATTCTTAAAAGGCGTTGAATTAAAATCTAACCGCAAGCTGAGTTCTGGTTTCCATATTTCCAATAAAGAAGGTTCTGTTTATTATGATTTTTCTTCTGAAGCTGTAGCCGGTCTGCTTAGCGCATTCCTTAATCCGAAACTGGCTGAAATAATGAAAAATTCCGCTGCTAAAGGATAGATATCTGTGGCATATTATTATCTTATGGCCCAGCTTCCATATCTGATATATGAACAGAGGCCGCCAATGACATCTGCCGCGTTTATATCTCTTACCGAGACACAATTAAGCAAGGGTGATTTTGCTTTAATATCGAGTCTTTCGCTGGATCCGCAGCCTTTGTCTGATGGTAAGAAAAAACGCCTCCAGGAGGAAGTGTTAAGTGTAAAAGATAGTGGACCGACATATTCAAAGCCTGCTCCGTCTACCGGCTGCAGGTTTATTGATAATTGGCGGGAATGGGAGCGCGTTTTACGGTTGAATGTCGCAAAAAACCGGGCAATTAAAAAAGGACGCGAAGATTTAATTTTGGTTGAACCTCCATTATCACCGCAGGATGCCGCAAATGCAGCCGCGAAAGCTGTCAACAGAAGCGATTCCCCGCTCGATGGGGAGATGATTATAGATAAAGCCCGCTGGACGGTTATAGATAACCTTACCGGCATTAATTATTTCCATCGAAATAATGTTTTTGCGTATTATTTAAAGTTGTTATTGCTTGAACGGTATCAGGCATTTAACACTGAAAGAGGATTTGCAGAATATAAAGCATTGTACGCTTTGTTTATTGATAGTAGTATTAGTAGCCAAAGCGCTAGAATATCAGGAGAACCTAAATGAGTAGGAGAGCCTAATGATCGGAACAAAAGGAACGGTGGTAGCCGTTAATGGAAATATGGTAAGCGTCCGCTTTGACGGAATTGTCTCCATGAACGAGGTCGGTTATGTTAATGTTGCCGATAAGAAATTAAAAAGTGAAGTTATCAGGATTAGGGGTGATATAAGCCAGCTCCAGGTCTTTGAAGTCACCAAAGGTATTACCGTTGGCGACAATGTTGAATTTACCGGAGACATGTTGTCAGTTGAAGTAGGTCCGGGGCTTTTGGGACAGGTTTTTGACGGTTTGCAAAATCCCCTGCCGCAGCTTGCAAAGGCGACCGGGTTCTTCCTAGAAAGGGGTGTTTATCTTGATCCGCTGCCTGATGATGTAAGCTGGCAATTTACCCCTATCGCAAAGATTCATGATAAAGTTGCTCGCGCCGATACCCTGGGGATTGTGCCGGAAGGTTCTTTTACCCACCGCATAATGGTTCCCTTTAACCTGTACGGCAGTTATACCGTTTCTTCAATCAAATCCGCGGGTCCGTATAAAATTCACGATACGATAGCGGAACTTGTTGATGAAAAGGGAAATACCATCCCTGTTAAATTAAGTTTCCGCTGGCCTGTAAAACGTGCTATAGACTGCTACGAAGAGCGTCTAAAACCTGTAGATCCAATGGTTACCCGTGTCCGTCTAATCGACACATTCTTCCCTGTAGCGCGCGGGGGCACTTACTGTATCCCAGGTCCATTCGGCGCTGGCAAGACAGTATTGCAGCAGATTACCAGCCGTTTCGCGGATGTTGATATTGTAATTGTAGCCGCCTGCGGTGAGCGCGCGGGTGAAGTTGTCGAAACCCTTGTGGAATTCCCCGAATTAAAAGATGAAAAAACCGGCCGCTCTCTAATGGAGAGAACGATTATTATTTGTAACACTTCGTCAATGCCGGTTGCAGCCCGCGAGGCTTCAGTTTATACAGCTGTAACTTTGGCTGAGTATTACAGGCAAATGGGTCTGCATGTTCTGTTATTGGCAGACTCAACAAGCCGCTGGGCGCAGGCAATGCGTGAAATGTCAGGCCGCCTGGAGGAAATCCCCGGTGAGGAAGCTTTCCCGGCGTATATGGAATCTACAATTGCCAACTTCTATGAAAGAGCCGGCATTGTTCGCTTGCGAGACGGAAGTATTGGTTCTGTCACAATCGGCGGAACAGTCAGCCCGGCAGGCGGTAACTTTGAAGAACCTGTAACGCAGGCCACACTGAAAGTTGTCGGCGCTTTCCACGGTCTTTCCCGTGAGCGTTCCGATGCCCGTAAATTTCCTGCAATTCATCCTCTTGACTCCTGGTCAAAGTACAAAGGAATTATCAGTGATGAAAAAGTCGCGTACGCCCATGGTTTTATGCGGCGTGGATCAGAAGTAGAACAGATGATGAAGGTTGTCGGTGAAGAAGGCACAAGTATCGAAGACTATATCATTTACCTGAAGGGCGATCTTATCGACTCGGTATACTTCCAGCAGAATTCATTCGATATAGTAGACGCGGCTGTTAAACCCGAACGTCAAAAGTATGTTTTTACCAAACTGCTTAATGTTCTCGCGTCTCAGTTCAGTTTTACAGACAAGAACGAAGCCCGCGACTGGTTTAACAAACTCAGGCAGAAGTTCCTGGATTATAATGGTTCTGAATGGAAAAGCGAACGTTTTGAAGGCCTTGAAGCGTATATAGAGAAGACAATCAAGAACCAGTCTAAAGGCATAGATAAAGCTGCTGAGAAAGTTCTTGCGTAAGAGTTGATTAATAGGTAGATCGATATATGGAGCGAGGGTAAAAATGAATAAGGTATATAGTAAGATAGAGTCCATAACAGGAAGCGTTATAACCGTTCGTGCGGAAGGTGTTCGTTACGGAGATTTAGCCGAGGTCGATACAGTATTCGGTACATCGCTGGCAGAGGTAAACCGTCTGCAGAACGATATTGTGTCATTGCAGGTTTTCGCTGGCGGCCGCGGTATTTCAACAGGCGATACGGTTCGCTTTTTGGGACGCCCCATGCAGGTGCCGTTTTCTGAAAACCTGATGGGAAGGGTTTTTTCCGGATCAGGAAAACCGCGCGACAATGGTCCTGCGTTATATGAAAACCTGATACCTATCGGCGGTCCGTCGGTAAATCCGGCGCAGCGCATTATTCCGCGTAATATGATCCGTACCGGTATCCCCATGATCGATCTGTTTAACACGCTGGTTGTTTCACAAAAGCTGCCGATATTCTCTGTTTCAGGCGAGCCGTACAATGATTTGCTTGCCAGAATCGCGATGCAGGCGGAAGTAGATGTAATAGTTCTTGGCGGTATGGGTTTAAAATACGACGATTATCTGTATTTCAAGGATACGCTGGAAACGGGCGGCGCGTTATCACGCACCGTAATGTTTGTTCATACAGCAAGCGACCCCACAGTTGAGTGCCTGATGATACCGGATATGTCTCTTGCAGTCGCGGAAAAGTTCGCCCTTCAGGGAAAGGATGTGCTTGTTCTGCTTACCGATATGACAAACTTCGCCGATGCGATGAAAGAAATTTCAATTATTCAGGAACAGGTTCCGTCCAATCGCGGCTATCCGGGCGATCTTTACAGCCAGCTGGCAAGCAGGTACGAAAAGGCCGTAGACTTTGAAACCGCAGGTTCAATCACTGTACTTGGCGTTACTACGATGCCCGGCGATGACGTTACCCACCCGGTGCCGGATAATACCGGATATATTACAGAAGGTCAGTATTATCTTAAAAACGGCCGTATTGAACCGTTTGGATCCCTTTCACGTCTTAAACAGCAGGTTAACGGTAAAACCCGCGAAGATCACCGCGCTCTTATGGACGGTATGATCAAGCTTTATTCAGCTTTCCGTGAAACATTGGAGAAAAAAGCAATGGGCTTTATTATGACAAAATGGGATGACAAGCTTTTAAAGTACGGAGGGCAATTTGAATCTAAGATGATGGATCTGTCAGTAAATATTCCCCTTGAAAAAGCGCTTGATCTTGGATGGGAAATACTTTCTGATTGTTTTAATCCTGAAGAAACTGGCTTGCGGACCGAATTGATTAATAAATTCTGGCCCAAGAGTGAATAATAAGGGCTGGCTATGGCAAAAATCAGACTCACTAAAAACGAGCTGAAAAAACAAAAAGATTCTCTTAAAATGTATAAACGGTATCTTCCGACATTAATGCTGAAAAAACAGCAATTACAGGGGGAGATTCGGCTGACAGATATACGCCTTGCTGAATTAAAAGCCGCTAAAAGCGCTCTGGATGAATCTTTTAAACCCTGGATTGGTGTTTTTGGCGAGAAAGGTTTTTTTACAAAAGACATATTAAAAATTAAATACCTTAAAACAAGCTATGGAAATGTCGCAGGCGTCCCAATCCCTATCTTTGAAGGCGCAGAGTTTGATATATCAGAGTACGATCTTGCGCGCACTCCTGCCTGGCTGGACGGTGCTGTAGAAAGCATGGAAAAGGCGCTCCTTTTAGATCTTGAAGCGGCGATTGTCGAGGAACAGCGTAAAAGGCTTGATCATGAATTACGCACAACTACCCAGCGTGTAAATCTCTTTGAAAAGGTGAAAATCCCGGAAACAAAAAATAAAATTAAGAAGATTCAAGTTTATCTGGGCGACCAACAGACTTCCGCTGTTGTAAGAGGAAAAATCGCAAAAAGCGGATTAGCGAAAAAGTAAAAACCAGTTAAACGCTCAGAACGGCGGATGTTTAAAAATTCCTGAAATTTCAGTTTGACCGAGGAGAGAATCGAACTCCCGACCAGTTGCTTCTCCAAAAGACTACATGATTTTTCAACTTTAATAATCTCTTGAAGAAGGCAACTGCTCTATCCACTGAGCTACTCGGCCGTCTTTCTGTTATTATATGAATTTTTTGAATTTTTGGCAAGTTAATAGTGATAATTTTCTGCAATACTAAACAAGATCAATGTTTTTTAGCTTTTCGATGAGCAATTCTTTAAATTTTATTGCGGCTTTGTTTCCAGGTTCCAGTAAAAGGGAGTCTTCGCAATCGGATAAGGCCTGCGGGTAATCGCCGATATGGTAATATGCCTGACCGCGCCTGAAAAGGCAGAATGACTGGTATGGGTTTATGGAAAGTGAATGAGTATAATCGTCTATTGCCTGTGAATATTGTTTTAAAACAGAGCGGACAACGCCACAGTAGTAGGCGGCTTTATAGGATTTATCATCAAGTTCAAGTGCAAGGCAGAAATCTTCAATTGCTTCGTTGTACTGTGAACACGCGAAATGCGCCATACCCCGGTGTTTAAAAATGATAGCGCATATAGTTTGCTTTGGTTTAAACTTAAGAATATTTGTATACAGGTTTATCGCTTCGCTGAAATTATTCAGATTATGAGCGGACAGAGCCTGTACCAGAAGGTCATCAATGGAGACGCTGTCATTTAATTGGGAATTATTTTTTGTGGAAGGTGAGTCCAGGTTGTCTATATCAAAAACCGGCGGTAAGGTTCTCTGTTCCTGTTCTTCAGAGAAAAGAAGCACATCTGTTGATTCTTCAATTTTTTGGTAAAAACTTTCCCGCCTTTTTCCCATTTCCTTTGTATATTTTCTCTGATAACTGCGTATCTCCTGGAAAATAATGTCTGCCAGAGTAAGACTCGCGTTAACCGCGGCAAGTTTTCGCTTCATTGGCTCATCAAACGGGTTTAATTCCGCCTTATAGACAAGTTCATGTTCAACTTCCGCCCATGCATCCTGCAGAATGGTTCGTATCTGAATTTCCAGAATGTCTGTGCCAGGGTTTCCGCGTTTTTCTATGATGTTTTGAGGAATTTTTATCAATAGATGAGTGGATTCATAGCCAAATTCCTTGAATGTAAAATGACCTTTTATCTCTCTTTCTATGAGGTCAAAATTTATTTTTATCAGCTCTTCGCAGGCGTTTAGATCCTCAATAAACGGGCAGATAATCCGAACTCCCATAAGGTCCGTAATTTTTAAATCTTCGTTATTACTTCTTAACAGGCGGATATATTTTGAATAGTAGCTTGAAAAATTCTTAATTCTGCCGCTTATAACCGGTCTTGAGTTAAACATGACAAGTATCTGCTCAACGCGTGATTTTACATCATTAACGATTAATTGACGGGTTTCCGTGTATTTTTCATATTCATCCCGCATCGCGTTCTGATCAGGAGATACAAATGTCCTGGAATTAACCGCTTGAGCGGGAATATTTGCCAGTTGTTCTGTTTTATCCGCTTTTCTGTTTTCCATTTAATCCTTAAAAAAAAACTGTCTGAAGACGCGTCTTCAGACAGTTTCTGCTATGTAAAGATTACCTTTACCCGGTTATTATTACTCTTATCGTTGATCCTGCTGCCGATCAGGGTGATCGAATGGAAGTTCTGTGGCTTTCTTCTGGCTTTCCAGATAGCGTAATACCTGGTTTTGACCGAAGCGTTCCATTTCCCAAACTTTACGAGCGGTTTCACGTGTAAGGATGATTTCCCACAATGCCTCGTCTTCAATATCGCGTTCTGTATCAAGAACAGCTTTATCGTAGATAATTCTGACATCTTTAAAGTATGTTATAAAATCTCCGCCTTGTTTTGAAGCGTCACGTTGAATCATGAATCCGCCGAATTTTATGAAAGGCGTTGATGCCGGATACATGGGATAAAGCCTTAGATCGCGGTTTCTTACTTCCTGAATGTATGCGGGATTGTTCCAGATTAACTCTCCCCATCCGTCAAAGTTTAGGAAACCCATAAATATTGTTTTTGTGTTTCCCTCATTGTCTATAAGCAGTGTGGAAAGCCCATGAGGAAAATTAAGACCGTAAACATTTACTGCTACTGATCTAAGTACACCCATGTTCTTTACAACACCGTAAGCCGGTGCGTTATCTTCCTGGGACTCAAAACGGCTTCTGCTGGTTATGCCATTTCCACCTTCTTGCGAGGCTCTGATGTTGCCCTCGTCATCAATATCGGCCGCAGGTTCATACGCCGGAATTTCAAATGGCGGTTTAATTGTTGCCCATGAATTGTGAGGTTCTACCGGAAAATGTATCCTGACTCCCAGTACAGTATCAAACTGTTTGGAAGGCGCTTCCCGGGTATAACTGAGAGAGATGTTCTGTACTGATCTGGCGGAAGAAGCCAGACTGACTTCCCAGTTATCAATGGCAAGTGATGTTTTCATTACCGATTTCTGTTCGGTAGTAAAACTGCCGCCGGCTACGTGGGAAAAATCCATCATGGTTTGGCGATTCTGATTAGGCTTATCATTTTCATCATCTTCGCTTACTTTTACATGGATATCCGCTTTGAGTAATGTAAAGTCGATAAGAACAGCTTCATCAGCATACAGCGGACCCGTCAAAATCGCAATTACGACAAGAATTAGCATTCGTTTCATGCATAGCTCCTTTAAAAAGCACTTCTTACAAAAATTTTAGTCAATTTCAATTCTAATAAAATCATAATGTTTTGTCAACGGCAAAACATTAAATTCTTCATTTTTTAAAAGTTTTCTGAATATCATTCCAGAAGAAACTTTGCTGTATTTTCAGCTTTTTATAATCCCAGGAAGCTTACTTCCGGCTGGAATTCATCCGGATATGCCGTCCGGCCTTCTATAAAGAACCGAACGTCGTTTACGTATGAAAAATTCCTCAAAATACCGGCATATAGCGTCCGGAAGTTATCTACCGTTATACCTCCTTCTGCAGGTAATTCGGCAGATGCCGTAAAATCGGCATATACAACTCCATCCCGGCATAACAAGGATTTTAGCCTAGTTTCACGCGGGAATAGAGGCCGTAAATCCGGGGCTACCGGTCCCAGAAGCACTTCCTCCGTATACCTGATAATATCTATTTCCCGTGAAGAGGACCGTTTTATCATCCGGTCTTCAACAACTATACTCCCATCATTTACAGTATAGAATACAAAAGTTCTTCGCGCAAGACCCAAATTGTAAAATTCCACTGAGGCTACAACAGCCAGAAGGATTAATAATATGAAACGGCGCGCAGGTTTTGATACCAGAAATATGGAGAAAGATTTTAAAATAGTTAAAAAAGACTCTCTCATTAACGTTCAATAATTCCGATGAAATTTGTTATTCCATTGTAAAGCGAGCGGACATATTTTTTCAAGCCGTCATCGCTTGTCATAAGAATGGCATCCTGCTGGTTTGAGACAAACCCAAGTTCTACCAATACCGCCGGCATCCTTGAGTTCCTTACCACAAACCAGTCATTTGCCTTCCGGCCCCTGGACGGCACTGAATTTCCGAATTCCTGCTGCAGACCCATGAGTATTGAGTCTGCCAGCAGAATGCTTTCTGTTGTGTATTCTTCTTCAAGCATGGCGTTCAGTATCGCCATTACATCTGATGAATAATTGTGCCTTGTTTCATCCAGGAGAGTGCGGCGGTAACCTGATGTTATATGCCATACCTCATAACCGCGGGCGTTCGGGTTGGCTCCCCAGTTGGCGTGAATTGATATAAAAATTACAACTTCATTATCCTTTACGATCACCGCGTTGGCCATATCTGCGCGCTGCTCAAGTGTCGGGAAAACATCGGTTTCCCTGGTCATTATTACCCGTTTATCAGGATATCTTTGATTTAAAAGTTTTTTTAACTCATTACCCGCTTTTAACACAATGTCTTTTTCCGCCAGTTCAACTGTTTTTCCGTTAATTACAGGCCTTCCAATGGCTCCGGGATCCCTTCCGCCGTGCCCTGGATCTATGATAATTGTTGTTATACGAAATTGCAGCGCGTCATTTTCATGTAATCTGGCGAAAGAGTCTTTTAAAGTGCCGACAAAATTATCGGGAAAAACCAGCCTGCCGTTGTCATTGTAGGGCAGCGGAACATTAAAAACTTCACGGTTGTTTATTACTAGATAACCGGTTTCCCCTTCTTTTTTCGCTGTTGAAAAAGCGCCGTAATGATCGCCCAAATTAAATACCCCGTCCTGCAGAAGCGGGTCCCACCTGAACTGCGCGGATGTATTTGGCGATATGGAAGAGAGAGCGGTTATGGTCTCATCGAGAGACAGAGCGTGTATGAATGAGGATTGAGGAGCCAGAATCAAAAAGTTTATTAGCAGGAAAAGTTCAAGTATATTTTTTTTCATTTTACTCCCAAATTCTCGATGTAGTAGATCGCTCCCTGGTATGATCCGCGGATAAACGCGACCCAGAATGAACGTCCCAGTATTATTTTATTTTCGGCAAATTCATGCGAATTGCAAATAGTTTCACTTACAGGTAAAGGAAGCCCTGTCAGTAACCGGACAGCTTCAATGGCTTCTTCTACAGTTCTGCCCATGTAATCGGTTAGGCCGGATGAAGTGAATGTAGGGAATGGGGTGATGATTGCGGTGGGGAGTGGGGAGTGGGGAGTAGGGAATGGGGAGTAGGGAGTGGGGAGTGGGGGGTCTGGTAGCTGGTTTAGGGTTTCTATTAATTCGTCTGTTAATTGGAAAGCGTCCGGCGGGAAATCCTGAGAATAAACTTGTTTGTTAGTTTCAGGAGAATTTGTAATTTTACTTTGTGTCTCTATGTCTGTGCTTTTTTTATTGAGATTACATATGGAAAGAAAATTCGCTGTTTGCTGATCTGCGGGATCGAGTTTGATTAAAATTGAGCGGGCTGCGGTTTCTGCAGCTTTTATCGCGGTTTCCCTGTCCGGGGCTGAAGCGATGATATTGCCGCATTTTGTTACATTGTTTTCCGGAAAGGATACCTTGCCGCCTTCTGTAATACGCAAAAAGAAATCATTTACATATAGAAGATTTTTAGCCTGTTCAGCGCCGGTTATTGCTTTAACTGTTCCCGGAATGGAGATAAAGGCTCGTTCAGCGCATGTTTCTGTTTTTTCAGGGATAAGGCAGTCAGGTTTTCTGCCCATCGCGGCAAGAATCGCGGCTCTTACCGGCTGTACGCCTGATGAATACGGGTATGTCCAGCCTGACATATATCCGCCGGATAAACGTGCGGCTATTTCGCCAATCATTGGTCCATTCTCCGTTAATTTAATATCACCCTTTGCCGCGCCGATATTTTCCTTGCCCGCAAGCCCAAGAGCGCGTACTCCGGCGCGGAATGTATCAAGTATTGCCTCCTGTTTATCAGTATTGATTTGAGTCGGCATGGTATGCCCCATTTCAATAAAGTATGGCGGGAAAAAAATATGCCTGTCAGCAAGACCGCAGATTGTAATTTCTCCATGATACACAATCGCGTCAACAGAAAATTCCGGTCCTTCCATATAGGCTTCCACAATAACCCGCCCTGAACGTGAAAAACCAATCGCAACTTCCGCAGCTTTATAAAATTCTTCGATACTGTCTACACGCCTGCATCCGCGGCTTCCCATATTGTCTACTGGTTTTATTACCAGGGGGAAAGAGAGGGAGCGGGGAGCGGGGAGCAGGGAGTGTGATAATCGGGCAAGTGGTGAAATTTCATTCTGCGGAATAGAGCGTAATATATCTTCAGTGATTGTAAAAAAATCAGGAGAAGGCAAACCATTTTTTTTAAAGCACTCGCGCATCCTTGACTTGTCCGATGCGTTCAGAGCAGCTTCGTAGGGAATGCCGGGGAGACCCAATTTTTCCGCGGTCCATGCGACGCTTGCGGAAAAATCTGTTCCTGCTGTCATGATTCCCAAATGAACGCATTCACTTTGAAGAGAGCGTGCGAATGTTTCTATCGCTTCTTTATCTTTCAGATCGATTTGTTCAAATCTGTCTGCCATGTGAATGTACGGAGCGGAAGAACTGCCGTCCAGCGCTATTGCGTAGTAGCCGAGTTCTTTCGCTATTCTGATAGCCGGTCCCTGCATTACGCCGGCGCCAAGGATTATAATGGTTTCTTTCATTTTATTAATTTCCGCCTTATCCATGGAATGCAAGGTCTGTCCGCAAAGTAACCGACTTTGTGGACAGACACTGATTAATATTGAAGAAGGCTAATAACTTTCAAGCGTTTCTACAATGCACTTTAAATCTTTTACCGCATCCAGATACGCGTATTCGCCGCTTGCATCGCCGTATTTTCCCTGCTGGACGCATTTAATTCCCTTTTCCCTGCATGTTTCAAGAATGGCTTCAGTATCTTTTACTTTAAAAGCGATATGGTGGATTCCTTCGCCTTTAGTGTCGAGAAAATCCTGCCAGGTGCTTTTTTCGCCATTGGGCTGAATTAATTCAAGCTGCATGTTCGCCCCTGCGCTGAAGAAGGCCATTTTGCATTTTGCTTTTGGCGCTCCTTTTCCCTTATACTTGGTCTGGGTAATCTCATAATCGCCTGCGTCAACTGTCGGCGGAACCGGGACGCCGAAAAAATCCGCCCATTTGGTTTTTGTTTTTTCAATATTTTTTACAATAATGCCGACCTGAATAATTTCACTGGTTTTTAATAATCCTTTCATATTAATCTCCTTGAGTTTGTTTTATTAATATTACATGTATTTAGTTAATTGGTGAAGCGCGCGTTACCAGCAGTGTTGCCTTCCAAATGCGTCGCGGAAGACAAGGTTATCTTCATCATCACGTTTAGGGTCGTTATTCTCCGTCCCCCGTCTGCGCGTGATATAGTTAAAAGCGCTTTGCGCTGCGTCTTCAGGAGCGGCTTCATCATAAACTGGATCAAAAACACGGAATGTATAACCCTTGTCAAAAAGTTTGTTACGTGTCATTTGAATGAACTGGTGAAGGGCGGTCTTGCTCATGTTGTATCCGAAATGATCGATGCGGCGGGTCTCATTTATTGAGCTTTTTGCGCTTGTCAGGTAAAAGAGGCGTTTACCTTCGCCTTCATCCAGCAGCGGCAGGAATGCTTCAAGCAATGACATGGAACGCAGCACATTTTGCCTGAAAACGCGCTCCATTACTTGCGGGTTTATGCCGCAGCGGACAGTAAAATTATCCTGCTCTTCGTCCGTGTCTGTTGTGTCAAGAAGGAAATCCAGTTTCCCTTCCTTTTCCCTGAGCGCGCAGGATGCCTCGTCCGCCGCGCAGGGCAGAAGAGTAACTCCCTGCGCGTGTTTGCTTCCCATCGCGTAAACGCGGAATCCGCGCTGAACAAATGCCGCGGCCAGTTTTTCGTCAAATGGTTTGTTAAAGCAGGTAATCAATACTGTATCTTTCATCTTAGAATGTCCATTCATAGCCGTTATAATCCACCATTACAAGCCTTAGCTCGTCGTCTAACGGTGTTTCAAAGAATCTTGCCGCTATTTCGCCCGTAAAATCAGGATCGTAAAGAGCGCTTTCAGAGAGCGTGCCGTCCTGCATTCGGCGTTTCATCCAGCCGGGATGGAACAGGCGGAAGGTATAACCCTGAGGGTATAACTGATTGTGCAGTAATCTTACGCCCATATTAAGGGAAGCCTTGCTCATTGGATACGGGTACGGGCTGTCGCCGCGGTGTTTCATAAGCGTTATGCTGGACACTTCGCTTGATATATAACAAAGCCGTTTTAAAGCGTCTCTGTCCATCAAAGGCAGAAAACTTTCCGTCAGGCATACAGGTCCGAGCGCGTTGACGCTGAAGGATGCCCACACAGCTTCCAGATCCATGGGAGGATCATACAGATCGCATTTAACAGGACCCATTAATGCAGCGTTGGAGATCAGCATGGAAATGGAATCTGTTATTTTTAAAACTTCGTTTTTGAAAGCGGTGATACTGTCAGCAGAACTTACATCCAGTTTTATTATATATAGATTTGAATTGTCTTTGCGGAGATCATCAAGCAGATTGTAATCTTCCAGGTATTTACCCGCGAAAACTTTCCAGCCGCGTTTTAGAAATTCCCTGCATAGAGATAGCCCCAGCCCCCTGTCCGCTCCGCTTATTACAACGTTCGGCATTTTTACGTTCCTTTTTCCGGATTTATCCGCCCGCGCACCATCGCAGAGCGTTGGATAATGTTAGCTGAAATTGAGGGTTCAGCCAGACAGGCAGCAAATGGCCGGGTGTCAGCGTGCATACGCGCCCCTTGCCCTGCGTGCGCACAAGGCAGGCCGGGCAAATGCACGCGGGAGTATTGTTATATGGATCCTCCTTGAATTTTTCTTCAACTCCCTGCGCGGGCGAATATGACGCGATTAAAATATCCGCGTCCTGCGAGAGTATTTGAATCCTGTAATGCTCATCGGTTTCGCAGAACATCTGCACTCCCTCTGTTACAGGATGGGGTTTTAAGGGCTGGACAGTAACCGGGCAGTCATGCGGATGATAAATGAACTTACAGCCAATAAGATTGTCAAGCGTCTGCGTTTTCCCGCCTGCTACAATTCCGCTGTGGACAGCCAAAAGTCCGCCGCCGTTTTCCACATAAGAGACAAAAGCCCTCTGCACTTCTTCGGTTTTCCAGCCTGTATCGTCCTTCTGGCTTGCCTGATCAGATTTTACCAATAGAACAACGGAATAACCTGAAAGCATGTCTGGTTTAAAATCGTTCGCGTCGGAGATTATATCAAATTCAAACCCCTGAGCGCGTAAGGGAGCGATGCCGTCGATTGGGACTTGCCCGGGATGCCAATAATCGTCACAGATTAGAAGTATTTTCATTGTTATTCCTTTATTGTTGATTATGGAGTATATTAGCAGATTTATCCGGTTGGGGCAATGATATGAATTATCTCACTTCCTGCACAACTCCACCATAAACCTTACTACCTGCTCGAAGTGCTGCGGTGTAAGACGCGTATGGGTGTCGGCGGCGCTGTTAAGGCTTTTCCAGGTTTCAGGGAGGCGGAGGTATTCTGCGGGTGTTTTAATTGCGCCTGAAATGATTATATCCGCGAAATCCGGGCGGCATCGGAGAAGAGATTCGTATTTATCAGCTTCTTTTTCGGGGAGAATTGTTACGGTCTGGGCCGCAAGACCGGCGCGAAGGAAACCGATGTCATCTGAAAACGGGGTAGGAGCGAGAAGAACTTTTTCAAGCTGCATGTTTTGCGCGGTATCAAGGGCGTGATCCCTTAACTTAATAATATTTTCCCGTACATTTTGTATATTTGGGCGATCAGAATTTTTTAATATATGATCTGTAGTAGTCGAAAAAATAAATGAATTGCCGCAGCCGCATACATCAAAATTATATATTTTCGCCTTTTCAATGCCCCAGGATTTAAAGTTAGACGCCAGAGTGTATGAGCCCTGGTCTTCATAACTTTCGCCGGCTTTAAGTTCTTCCTTGTCGGTAAAGAGTATAATCCATTGGTCAACTCCCCGTTCGGCGAGGATTAATGCGGCGTTCAGCAGTTGAAAGACGGCTATGCTGTTGTCATTCGCGCCCGGGCTGCCTGATACGCGGTCATAATGGGCCGCGAGCAAATACGGGCTTCTGTCCATGAACGGGAAAATACCGTCCGCGCACCCTGATGTTTTATGATGCGGCGGAAAAATAAATATATGACGGTTTCCTGCGGCAGTGATAACGGCCGAATTTAATTTTAGTGTTTTTATATGACTGGTAAGTATCGCATAACGGTCTGCGTCAGCTGCTATAAAATCAAAATAGTGCTCATAGGGACCCTTTTCGGCCCAGTGGCTTTTTATTGGTATTTTCATGTATTTATTTTTTCCGCTTTAAAAAGACGCGAAGGAGAATCAAGTTCTTTTTGGGTTTCTATAATTTTCAGTTCAAAACGGAAATTATTATTCGTGTCAGACGCTGTAAATAAATCTGCTGAACCGGATGCCATGTAACTCGCTTCCAGTATTCCATATATGGACGCTGTACAGAGTTCCAGGGTTTTTTCAATGTCTTTTGTCTCAAGATAGCGCGATAAAAATATAGCCGAGGTCATGTCCCCTGTGCCTGCGGCTCCGTAACCCAATGGCAGTTCAGGAGTGGTAATTTTATAATAATTGTTTTTATCTGATACAATCATTCCCAGTTTGCCTTCTGTCTCCCTGAAACTTGTAACAAGCGCGATGGATACTCCCCTTTCATGCAGAACATTTACAGCCCTGATTGCGTCATTAACTGAATTTATTTTAATGTCTGTCAGCGCTTCAAGCTCAAACTGGTTGGGGCATACTATATCAGCTAACGGAAGGAGTTCGTTTTTAAACATGTCAGGTATACCGGGCTTTACATAAAAACCTCTGCCGGTGTCTCCCATTACAGGATCGCAGCAGTAAAGCGAGCCCGGGTTTTCTTTTTTTACTTTTTTTACAGCGTCAATAATTGCTCCGCCTGAAGCTGCATCTCCAAGGTAGCCTGAAAGCACTGCTTCGCAGCGGCCAAGAACGCCTCTGTCTTCAAGTCCCGCTACAAGATCCGAAACAAGCTCTGCGCCCAAGACTTTTCCTCTCCATGAGCCGTAGCCTGTATGATTTGAAAATTCTACAGTGTTAATCGCCCAAACTTCCCGTCCAAGCCTCTGCAAAGGAAAAACTGCTGCGGTATTTCCCGCGTAACCGAAAACCACATGCGACTGAATTGAAAGAACCGCCATCTGAAACCCTTTAATAAATATTTTTTGTTTGTCCATAAAACCGGCGGCTTTATGGTTACAAATTTATTTTTTATAAAATTTATTGCCTTTAAAAATTCTGTCGGCTAACATGACCAGAAGCCGCCTGAACCTGCCTTTTTCCTGGCCGTACTTTCTGGAAAAATCTCCCGCGGCATTTACAAGGGAGTACGCGCCGTATTTCCTTTTGAGAAGATCCCAGTGTTTGATAATCCACACATAAAGATCGGCTTCAGTTCTTCCGGGGAAATTGGCAAGGTGCCATTCATCCCTGATTATCGTTATTACAGGATTATAAACATTGTTATACCAGGAAACAAGCGCTTCATTAAAGGGGATTTCATCTTCCCTGGTTTCATTCAAATAATATTTATGAACAAGTATATGATTGTAAATTACATCATAACGTCCAGGAGAGCTGAAGTTAAGATCCCAATAATCTGTCTGGGCGCCGAAGCCTGTTTTCTCGTAAAAAATATTTTTTTCATATTTAATCAGGGCTTCGCGGAGTTCATCGGTGGTCATGGAAGGTTTTATATTAATCTCTGTCGCAAGACCTGTTACAACCGCATCTATAAATTCAACGCCCTGCGCTTTTGACACTGATACGCGGTGGTTCCCGTCGCGGACAAAATAAGCGCCTCCGATTTCGTATAACTGAATGGGCGGAAGAATTATATCCTTGATATGGGCTTCGTCAACTCTTTTCCAGCGGCTGCGAAGGTGTTCTCTCTTTGGAAGAAAATATTTATTAAAATCGTGATAACGCCCTTCGCTGCCGACGATCAAATCTATCGGCACTACCTGGCTTCCCCTGTAGACTTCGTTCTTTGGTTTCAGTATATCCTTGACATCGTTAAATGAAAGCAGTTTGTTGCGATCTGTGTTCATAAAATGCTGAATATGCGAAAGTATTGCCCTGCCTCTTGCCCTTGAGAAATCATCTTCCGCCTGCTGGCTTACGGCGCTTATCTCCATCTTATTCCCCGAATTCAAAAACATAGTGACTATACGCGTTTATAACAGTAGTGCCCGCGTAATCGGTACAGCGTACATCAGAAAGATCATACAGATGAATATGGCCATGTACAAGATACCTGGGTCTGAATGTTTTCATAAACCATAGAAAAGCCTTAAAACCCAGGTGACATTTATCGTTTTTGTCATGTATGCCCTTTGGCGGCGCGTGTGTCAGAAGTATATCCAGATAACGTCCGTGAAAAATCCTGTTCCATAAAAGGCGCGGCATAAGCTTTACGGCTTCAAAAAACATCTGAAAATCTGTAAATTGATTCAAGCCGCCGTTGTAGCGCATTGAACCGCCAAGACCTGCTATTATTAAATTTCCTTCTGTCCTTACCTTTGTTCCGGCATGTACCGCGCCGCAGCAGAAAAATTCATTATCAATTTCTATGATTACGCTGTTCCATATTTTCCTGAAATGTTTTAATTCGTTTGTATGATGATTTCCAAAAACAAAATAAAGCGGTTTATTTAAATTTGAAACGATAAAATCAATGTAATCCATGGGAAGATCACCCGCTGAAAGTATCAAATCTATGTCTGAAAACCGCTGTTTAATGCCCGATGAGTAAACCAGAGGATCGATGTGATCGGAAATACAGAGTATTTTCAAAATAAACCTCTGTTTTCTGATGAAAATTCTACCTTTATGCCTGTTTTTTCTACAAAACCGCCGGGTATTACCCGGTTTTTACCCTGATGTACATCCGGTAATTTGTCGATAATAATATAAAAACAGGGCATTGTTATCCTTAATGTATATTAATTTATTACAGGGGTTTCAGGAAGGTTCAATTTGATAAAAAAAATTATTTTATACATATTAGTATTAACGGCAATTCCTGTCTCAGGTCAATCTAATTTTTCCAGGGGAGAGGATTTGCTTATGCAGAACAAGCCTTCAGAAGCGGTTACTTTCCTTGAAAACGCAATCACGGATGACGGAGCAAATGTAAAGACCTGGCTTTATCTTGGCATTGTATATGAACAGCTCAACAGATTAGACGAAGCGGTCGCGGCGTACAGAAGAGCTTTGCCGCAGGCGGGCAGTCTTTCCGCCAATGTTGCCAATAATCTGGGAAATGTTTATTTTAAAAGAGGGGACATGCAGCTGGCAGAGCAGTTCTATACCCAGGCTATCGGTTTTGATTCAGTTTATTCCAGAGCGTATCTTGGCAGGGCGAATACTCTGATTAAAGCCGGTAATCTGCGAAATGCCATTCTGGATTATGAACAATATCTGATGCTGGAACCGCGTTCGCCCCAGAGGCAGTTTATTGAACAGCTTATGAGTCTAATACGTGAGGAATTCGCGGCTGAAGAGAGAAGGAGATTATTGGCCGAGGAAGAAGAGCGCAGGATCGCCGAAGAGATGCGGATAGCGGAAGAACGAAGGATAGCGGAAGAAATCAGATTGGCCGAAGAGCGAAGGGTAGCGGAAGAACAAAGACTCGCGGAAGAGCGAAGGTTAGCGGAAGAGAGACAAAGACTGCTGGACGCGGTTTCAGCCTCGCTCCAGGCGGCGGCTGAATACAGCCAGAGTATATCTTCAGGCGCTGAAGGTGTTGAAGGTTATCATGGCGAATTTGAGCTTGATTGACGATTGACAGGTACGGAGTGGATTAATGACGAAAAAACAAAAAATAATTTTAATATCCGCGGGAGCGTTACTCGCTCTGCTTATCGCGGGGACAGTGATATTTCTTGTTGTGCGTAATAAAAACGCATCTGATGCTGAAGATATAACCGAATTAACAGAGGATGAAGCGGATTTGGACGGTGATACATACATCACCAATATAGGCGGCAATGCGGCCGCCAGAAGAGAGAATATTTTAAAGCTTGCTGCAAGTTATAACGCAGCAGGCGAGTATGACCGCGCTTTAAATTTAATTGACGGGCTTTTAATAAACGACCCTGATGATTTGGATGCCAGGGATCTTCAATTGCAGGTTTTAAGCCAGAACCGCCGGAACGATACTGATGCGTTAATGGAAGCTCAGCGCCGGTTTCTGGAAGAGCAGAGGCGCGATCTGGCTGCGGCAAATCAGCAGAGATCGGCCGCCGCCGACGCGCAGGCGGCGTCAGAGCGCAGGATTGCTGAAGAGCGCTTGGCAGCCGCTGAAATACAGGCCGCTACGGAACGCAGGATTGCCGAGGAGCGTTTGGCTTCAGAAGAGCGAAGGATTTTGGAAGAACGCAGGGCCGCCGAGGAACGCAGGATAGCCGAAGAACGCAGAATATCTGATGAGCGCAGAGCTGCCGAAGAGCGCAGAGCTGCGGAAGAAGCGCAGGCCGCCGCTGAGCGAAGAGCCGCGGAAGAGGCGCAAGCCGCGCGTCAGAAGGCGCAGGAAGAAGAGATGGCAAGACTGTCGCGCGAGTTACAGCAGGCGATGACCAGGGTAAACGATCTTGTTGCGGATGCCAAGGCGCAAATTGCATCGGGTAATCTGGCGGAAGCGGATCGTATTTTCACCAATGCAAGAAGAAGTATGCCTGCAGGAGAAAACCGTTTTATAGCGCAGAAATTATCTGAAATGGCAGACGCCTATTATGATTATAATTCCAAAAACGCGAATACTGCGGCAGGAAGGGAAGCGGCGGCAAGAGCGGCGCAGCTCGCCAATGAAGCGATAGCAAACGATCCTACTCAGGGCTTGCCGCATTATGTACTGGGAAGGATTTCCCGCGATTCAGGCCAGAATGACAAAGCCATTTCGGAATTAAGGGAAGCCTCGCGTCTTGAACCGAATAATTATCTGTATTCACATGATTTGGGACGCTCCCTGTTCAATAACAGGCGGTATTCAGAAGCTCGCGAAACATTCCAGAATACGACAAGAATAAATCCCAATTTTGAATCGGCGTGGTACAATCTCGGCGGGACGCTGCGAATGCTGAACCGCACCGATGAGGCTCTGGCAGCCTATCAGCAGGCAGTCGCGGTTAAGGATGATTATGTCGCGGCTCACAGGGAAATCGGCAGAATCCTTGCCGGCAAGGGAGACAATGCAGGCGCAGTAAATTCATTTTTACAGGTACTCAAGCACAATCCCAATGATTATAATACCCTGCGCGAAATTGCTGCTGCCTACAGCCAGACCGGCAACTTCGCGCAGGCGGAAATTTATTTCGAGCGCGCACTGCGCACAGATCCGTCCGACGCACAGACCAACTATAACATGGCGGTTGTAAAACTTGAATTAAAAAAGAACACGGAAGCCATTACCTACGCGAGGAATGCCGTAGACAGCAATCAGACAAACGCGGTTTATATGTATACGCTTGGGCTTGCCTGTGAAGAATCAGGCGCACGCGATATTGCGATAAACGCGTACAAGAACGCGGCATCCCTTGATGCAAAGTATATTCGCCCAAGGATCAATCTTGGAAGCCTTTACCTCACGGCCGCAAATTATGATGAATCGCTACGTTATCTGAATGAAGCGTATGCAATAGAATCCTCCAACTTTGAAGTAAACAACAATCTTGGCGCCGTTTACGCGAAAAAAGAAAACTGGTCATACAGCATTGTTCACTACGAGCGCGCGTTAGCTGTCAGACAGAATGATCCTACGGTGGTTTTTAATCTCGCGCGCACTTATGCGGGCGCTGGGGAACTTGACAAAGCGCTCTCATCCTACACATCGCTTCTGCGCATGACGCCTGACAACTGGGACGCCATGTATGAACTCGGGATGACCTGCGTAAGTCTGGGAAGAAGCAGTGACGCAAGACGTTATCTGCAGGATCTTTTAAACCGCAATCCGAATTATTCAGGCAGGGCTGACGCAGAAAGAATTTTAAGGAGCCTGTAAGCGATGCGGTCCCTGGGAGGCTCTCAGATAATGTCGCTTAACGTTACATTCCGTGAGATTTTCAAAGGCAGGGGAAAATGTTTTCCCGCTGTGATACGCGGTTTCAGGAACTAGAAAAATGATTGTTGTAAACTACGGCAAGGATATAGTTAAAACCGCTTATGACGCCCTGATTTCTTCTGATATTAAAAAATATTTAAAAAATGATTTATCGGTTTCCATCAAACCGAATCTGGTGAATGAAAGGCCGCCGGGCGACGGAGGGACAACGCATCCTGAAGTCATTGAAGGCATTATCATCTTTTTAAAGGATTTCGGAATAAAAAAAATCAATATAATTGAAAATTCATCTGCCGGACACAGTACAAAAAAAGCGTTTAAAACATGCGGATACGAAGAGCTGCAGAAAAAATACGGCGTTCCCCTGATCGATTTAAATGATGATAAATATATCACCCTCCGTTATAAAGATTATGGCATCAGGATATGTGAAACAGCTTTGAACACGGATTTATTGATAAACGCGCCGGTATTGAAGGCTCACAGCCAGACGCGCTTAACATGCTGCATGAAAAATTTAAAAGGCTGTATGCCGAAAGATGAAATGAGGCGCTTCCATACTCTTGGACTGCATAAGCCTGTCGCAGAGCTAAACGCGTTATTGAAAACAGGTTACTGTGTTGTTGACGGCATCTGCGGCGATTTAAGTTTTGAGGAGGGAGGAACTCCGGTAGAAGCCAACCGCATCATCGCGGGTTTAAACCCGCTATTGGTCGATTCGTATTGCGCCGAGCTGATTGGGTTTAAGCCGGATGATATAGGGTACCTGTCCCATGGCAGACAACTGGGGTTAGGTGAATATTATTCGCAAAAAACAGAAGTAATTGAGTTAAACTCTAACCTTAAATCATTAAAGAAGCTGAAAAGCAGCCGGATTGCGGATCAATACAAAAATTTAATAACAGATGATTCTGCCTGCTCTGTTTGTTACGCCGCGCTTATATACGCATTGCACCGTAACGGCTCATGTTCAGTCGGCGGCAGAAAAATTTATATCGGGCAGGGCTTCAGGGGAAAAAGCTGCGAAGGTTTAGGAATAGGCAATTGCACACAGGGCTTTAAATCCTTTGTTAAAGGCTGCCCGCCGAAAGCGACTGATATTCTCGCATCGCTTGGCGGACATTAGCAGAATACTTCTTACCTTACTATTCCGTCTACCGCCCTGATGGTGTTACTGGTGTTTGTTAATCTACCCCTGCTCTGCCACAATCCATTAACAAAGATTCCCCGTTCGACCTGGCCTCTGTTACCAATGGATAAAACAGCCATTGTTCTGTTTACATTGCTGTTTGTGGCTGTATTTCTGAGAGACACATTGGTCTCGTTGGTTCCGTAGATTGTGCCTGTAATAAGGCGGAAAGTGCCGCCTGTAACATTTACTCCCGCGCCTTCGGACGGGTATGTTGATCTGTTACCGTAAATTTCTCCGCCGAACATGGTTAAAGTTCCGCCGAAAATAGACACTCCTATAAGATTGCCGAAAATATTTCCGTTATATAAAACAATTCTGTTATTGCCTGATATGTTCGCACTTACCCCTGCGCCGTCATTTCTGGAGAGTTCGCCGTCAGACATGGTAAACGCGGCGTTTTCTGAAACCCGCACACCTGCCCCGATATTGTCTGATATTTTACCATTGTTCATTGTAAAAGCCGCGTTTGCTCCTGTAAGGTTTACTCCGGCACCGGCCCGGCTGGTATTGCCTGAAATTTCCCCGCCGTTCATATAGAATATTCCGTAGCAGCTAACGCCGCCGCCGTTATGGCCTGTAATTTTTACTCCGTCGTTCATAACAAGAACGCCGCCTTCATTTATTAATACAAGATATTTATTGCTTTCATTCCGGCTTCCGCGCAATGTAATATTTTCTTCCAGATTTAAAGTTACATTCCACCAAAATGAAAAGAGCGGAGCGTCGCCTGAAATGGTTATAATCCTTTCATCGCCTAATCCCTTTAAAATAATTTTTACGTCTACTGCGGCATATTTCAATTCCTGAGCTGTAAGCGTTTCATCTGCGGACGCTTCCAGGGTATAGGCAGTATAGCTTATTGCGTTGTTTCTGAGCCACTGTAATTTTTGCGTGAGCGTGTTTCCTTCTGTTACTGTTACTTCGGTTATTACGGGCTTTCTGAGTTTATGCAGCGTCCCGGATCGTATATTATCATCTGAAGAAACAGGCGGCATTATGGTTAAGTTAAGCTCAGTCAGGGACAAAGTATATTCCATTGTATATTTCCTGTCCGCGAATGAAAATGTAACAGTTGTATCAGTATAGGTAAAATTCCCGGTTTCAACTGATGCTTCATTAAACAGTTTTACATTTGAACCGTCAAAAATGTACCCGTAAAATTCATCATTGAATGACCATGCTCCGGTAAACCCTAACTCATCCGGTTCGTATAGAATTTCTGCGTTTGCGGACGGACTGTCATCTTTTACAGGCGTGTCCGTTGTTTCGACTGATATTGCCGCGGCGGTTTCGCCTGAAGTATTGCCTGTAATTCCTCTTGATTCAGCGTTTTCCGGGCCGGAAGCGCAGCCGCCTGATAAAAGCGCAAGTATTACCGTAATAAAAATACAATTGATTAACCTGTTTTTCATTGTATTACTCCTGGATTTCTTTATACACTATTTCCATAAAATATACATCAGGGCAATAACCAAACTTTGGTTTTAGGGTGTTTTATTATCATCTTCAATCCTTCCGTCGCGCATTACCGCGATTCTGTCGCACAGATACTCAACAGCGTTTTTGTTATGCGAAATGAAAAGGATATCCAGTCCGTGGTTTTCATGCAGCTCATGGAACAGGTTGAGTATCTGCGCTCCGGCTGAAACGTCAAGGGAACTGATTGCTTCATCCGCGATTAAAAGACGGGGTTTCATCATAAGGGCCCTGGCGATACAGACGCGCTGTTTTTGGCCGCCTGACAGTTCATGTACGCTCCGTGATTTATAGGAAGGATCAAGCCCGACCCGAAGCAGCATTTCATCAGTTTGCCGCATACGCTCCAGCTTTGTTCCGGTCTTATGAATGACCAGAGGCTCTTCTACCAGCCAGCCGGTTTTTTTACATGGATTAAGGGAAGCGCCTGGCTCCTGAAACACCATTTGAATTCTGTGCGCCGCTTTTTCCCCTTTCTGTCCGCAGATAATAATTTTCCCTTCATATTCAATAAGCCCCAGAATACACCTGGCGAGCGTTGTTTTACCGCATCCTGATTTGCCTGCTAAACCAAATATTTCTCCTTTATTCAACTGCAGATTTATATTATTTAAAACTTTTTTACTTTCCTTTTTTCCAAAAGGCATTTGTCCGCTGATGTAGTAATTTGAGACATTCTGTATTGAAAGTAAAACTGCGGATTCCATACAATAATACTAGTATTAATTTATTTTTTTTTCTACATTACTTATTTTTACGCTCTGATAAATGTGAAACAGTATGGGAAAAGAGAATGAGTTCTCATTTACAAATCACAATTCCGGAAAATAGCAGAATACCTTTCTGTTATCAATTGATCTGACAGGCGGAAAGGTTTCTTTGCAGACATTTTGCGCTTTCGGGCATCGGGGAGCGAAGGGGCAGCCGCTGAAACGGTCTTCGATTGATGGAATCTTTCCTGAGATATTTTCAAGCGGTTTACCCCGTTTGTCTTTTCCTGGTATCGCGTTTATCAGCGCCTTTGTATATGGATGCAGGGGAGAGCGGAGTTCTTGCATTTCAAGCGGGCCTTCCTCAACTATTTTTCCGGCATACATGATTATAAAACGGCTGCAATATCTTCCGATTACAGAAAGATCATGTGAAATAACAAGGACAGATGTTTTAAATTTACGGTTCATGTCCAGCAGCAGCGAAAGGATTTTCTCCCGGCTTTCATCATCTGCGGAACTTGATGGCTCGTCAGCTAACAGAAGCCTGGGCTTTGTAATCGCCGCGATAGCTGTCATCACTCTCTGGCACATCCCCCCCGATAATTGGTGAGGATAAGAATCAAAAATTTTTTGCGCTTGTTCAAAACCAAGTGTTTCAAGCATTTCAAGCGCTAACTCTTTATTCCTTGTTTTTTGTTCTTTTCTATTTTTTATTTGTTCTTTGTTTATAACCGACAGTTCCAAACTTTCCGTAATCTGTCTGCCGGCTTTTAATAAAGGGTTTAGCGATTGTCTTGTCTCCTGAAATATCATTGTGATTTCACTTCCCCTGATACGGTTTAATCTTTTTTCATTTAATGTAACAAGATTCTGATTGCTGTAAATAATTTCGCCTGAGAGTATTTTTACTGCTGTTGGCAGAAGACCCGCAATGGACAGAGCTGTCAAACTCTTTCCGCAGCCTGATTCGCCTAAAAGAGCCATTATTTCTCCTTCATAAACAGAGAAATTAATGTCGTCTAACACTTTTAAAAATTTACCGTTTCTGTTCACGGCGGCTGTAAGGCCGCGAACTTCAAGCAGGTGAGTCACGCTGCCCTCCGAATTTATGGCGGATGCCTTCGCCCAGCAGGTGAAACGCGATTACGGTAATCATGATAAAAAATCCAGGAGATAGAGCGTACCACGGCGCGTTAAAGAACCAGCTTTGCGCTTCGTATAACATTCGTCCCCATGAAGGGACAGGAGGCTGAATGCCCAGGCCAAGGTAGCTCATGGCGGATTCCGCGAGGATCGCGTTTGAAAGCCCCAGTACAGACGCCGAAAGCAATGACGGCGCGATATTGGGCAGTATATGGATAAACGTTATGCGAAAGAAACCCACGCCCATTATCCGTTCGGCCTGTACAAAGGCGGACGGTTTATACTGCATCGCGCCTGTTCGCATAATGCGGGTGTAACTTGGCGTAAAAAGTATTAATAGGGCGATAAAAAGCGAAAACCGGCTGTTATCCATAACGGCGGCAAAAAGAAGCGCAAGAACAATTCCCGGAAAGGAACTTATGGTGTCCATAATTCTCATGATAATCTCGCCTGTTATTCCTCCCAGATACCCGGCCAAAAGCCCGAGTAAACAGCCGCAGGCGGCCGCTCCCCCGACAGTGCATACGGCAAGAAGTATGGAATTTCTGCCGCCTGCCATAATGCGCGAGAAAACATCCCTTCCGAAATTATCAGTGCCAAAAAGATGATTTGTATCCGGAGGCAGAAGGCGGTCATTGTAGTTCATACTGTTGTAATCAAACGGAACCCAAAAAAAACTTACAAGAGAAATTGTTAAAATGAAAATGCCTAAAATTGCGCCTAACTTCAGCTCCGTGTTTATTTTCATTTTATTTCCCCGCCCGGCGGCCTTATTCTGGGATCGATTATCATTATAAAAATATCAGCGAGAGTGTTGGCGGCGACAACCAAAAAAGCGATGTAAACCATTAAGGCCTGAATCAAAGGATAATCTCTTGAACCAATGGCTGTTATCAGAAGCCTTCCAATGCCGGGAATTGTAAAAACCTGTTCAATGACGATGCTGCCCGAGAATACTTCGGCGATTATCATGCCAAATACCGTAATGGCGGGAATCATTGCGTTTTTAAAAACATGACAGCGAAGGATATAATTTCTGGCCGCTCCCTTGCTTCTGGCTGTTCTGGCATAATCACTTTTAAATTCCTGAAAGAGAGAGCCTCTTAAAAATTTTATCATAACAGCGGAGTTTGGTAACGCGATTGCAAGGGCGGGAAAAAAAAGGCAGCCCAGAAAACCGGTGAAATTTTCCCTGTAATCAATAAAATTCCCGGGTATAAAAAGTTTTGCTGTAAAACCAAAAATAAAAATAAAGAGAAGTCCCAAAAAAAAACCTGGCGTACTAATGCCGGCGGCTGTCAGAATATTTATTATCCTGTCCAATAAACCGCCTTCCCTTTTAACCGTAAAAAGCGAAACCGGTATTGAAATAAAAAGTATTAAAACAAGGGAAAGCAAAGCAAGCGTAATGCTTACGGGAAGGCGTTCCTGAACTATCGCGGAAATAGTTTCTCCGCGGAAATAAAGGGAATTTCCGGGATTTCCGGAAAGAAAACGGAATAACCAGTCAAAAAAACGTAAAAATATTCCGCGGTTTAATCCCATTTCCTCACGCAGTATTTCCAACTGCTCAGGGGAAACATCAATTCCGCCCTTTAAGCTCGCGGGATCTCCGCGGATAAAGCTGAAAGCGAGAAAACAAAATATTGAAACCAGGAACATTGTAATTAATGCTGCCAGTACGCGTTTCAATATATAATTCAATTTCAGTCTGTCCCGTAAATGGATGCAAAATCAATGACGTATAACGGATAGTTCAGGACGCCGCCGAATGCGCCTGCGCGCAGGGCTATAAAGTAAAGAATATCCTGTATATAAACGCTGGCTGCGTTATCTGCAATTATCCGCTGGGCTTCCCTGTAAAGCCTGACCCGCCGTGCGTGATCATTTTCTGTAAGAGCTGAATTGTATGCATTATCAAAATCCGCGCTGCTGAAATTAATAAAATTACTGCCGTTTGTTGAGAGATAACGCGTCAGAAAACTCCTCGGCGAGACATTGGGGCTGTCAAGGGAAATAATTGTCGCCTGATACTGCCTGCCGAAATATACATCGGATAACCATGTCGCCCAGTCTACCAGTTTTATTTTTACATCTGCTCCGATTGCGGAAAGCTGGTTTTCAATTACCTGAGCGGTATCAACGTGCATTGTGAAATTGGAAGGCACTGTAATTTCCAAAGATAGTTTATGTCCTTCATTATATCCGGCTTGCGCGAGCAGGGAACGCGCAGTATCGGGATCATAAGGATAGCTTAAATCATCTTCGTAATATTCCGTTAATCCCGGAATTATGGGGCTTCCAGAAGGAGCGCCGGCTCCGAAAAACGCGGAGTCAATTATTCCTTTTATATCAATACCGTAATTAAGGGCGCGGCGCACCCTTATATCATTTAGAGGAGGAGCCGCGTTGTTAAGCGCCAGCAGATGCACAGCCGCTGAATTATTGTTAAAAATGTTAAATTGCCCGCTTTCAAGACTGGCGGCCATCGCTCCTGTTATAAATGAGCCGTCAATGCCGCCGCTTCTTAATGAGACAAGAAGCGAATCATAATTGGCGAATAATACAATTGATATTTTATCAAGATAGGGCAAACCGCTCTGCCAATAATTGCTGAATTTTTTCATTATAATATTCTGCTGTATTGAGTAACTTTCGATAAAATACGGTCCTGTGCCGGTAATATTTTTCTCGCGATCTGTGTTTCCTGCTTTTACAATTCCGACTGTCATGTAGGGGAGAAACTCAGGATCAGGCGATTTCAGGATAACGCTTACCTGTCTGTCTCCCGTTATGGAAACTTCTGCTATATTTGACAAACCGTTAAAACCATTGGCTGCCGCGGTGTCCAGACTGAATTTTACATCGGCGGAATTTAAAATCGTATTATCGTGAAAGCGGACATTTTCCCTGAGATTGAAATTGTAAACAAGACCGTCCTGCGCGGTTGTCCATGATTCTGCAATACATGGCAGCAGCTTTCCTTCTGCGTCCGGTTTTACCAGCCCTTCAAAAACATTGAAGAGAATGCTTCTGCCGTCCGCCGTATTCGCGGGGTTTAAAGGATCAAATGTTGAAGGTTCAGTAGTAAACCCAAAACGTAGTTCTGACGCTTTGCCTGTTTTTTCCTGGCGAGCGCATGTTGTGAACATGGCAATTGCAATCACCATAAATGTGAATAATGCTATTTTTAATTTTTTTTTTCTGTACATAATTACTCCTGTAATGCTGGCTAGATTATATAAAAAATAAGATTTGATTTCTATACCTGTATATAAATGATATAAATTTTGATTCAGTGTTTAAACATAAAAATCCCGTCCCGCCCCTGATCGGATTTTTTCCATACTCTCGATGGTTTTCTTTCTGATAGTTTCATTTGAAATCTGCATGATTTCTTTTTCGATAATTTCGGAAGTTTTTTCCCTGAATGCATCATCGCCGTAATCCATGGAGTATTCGCACAGGGTCATAAGGGCATTGGGAAGACAGACATTTCCGATCTGGCCCGATTTCGCGAGCGACATGAAGCGGTCGCCGGTTCTGCCTCCGCGGTAACATGCGGTGCAGAAACTTGGAATATAACCGTCATCCATCAGCTCTGATATGATTGAAACCGCGCTCCTTTCATCATTTACAAGGAATTGAGGGTTGGCGATTTCATTGCGTTTGCGTTTCGCGTAACCGCCCACTTCAGTGCTGGAACCTGCGCTGATCTGTGATATGCCAAGCTGTAAAATTTTTTTCCTCATGTCGTGATTTTCCCTTGTTGACAAAATCATTCCTGTAAAGGGAACCGCGATGCGGATTACCGCTACTATTTTCGCGAATGTATCATCGTTTACAAGATTGGGAAAATCATTTATATCCATTCCGGACGCCTGGCACAGGCGCGGAACTGAAATTGTGTGAAAACCGGCATTGTATTTTTTTTCCAGATGCTCATTGTGGAGCAGCAATCCCATAACGTCAAAATAAGGATCGCCCAGTCCAAAAAGAACTCCGCCGCCTACATCGTCAATTCCCGCGTCCTGCGCGCGGTCAAACGCGTTAAGGTGCCACAGAAAATCCTTTTTGGGACCGCTGTGATGAACACGGCTGTAAGTTGGTTCGTGGTATGTTTCCTGAAATAGTATATATGTGCCAATGTTTGCGCTCTTCAGCTTGCGGTAATTTTCAGTCGTAGTAGCCGCGATATTCACGTTTACACGCCTAATTTCGCCGTTCCCGAATTTCATATCATAAATTGTTTTAATGCACTCAAGAATGTAATCAATGGAACATAATGCATCTTCTTCGCCGGCTTCCAGTGCCAGCCGCTTGTGTCCCATCATTTCAAGAATTTTTACCTCTTCGCGTAACTCATCCATTGTGAGCTTGCTCCGGCGGAAATCGTGTTTACAGTTAAAGCTGCAGTACGCGCATTTATTTACGCAATAATCGCTGACATATAACGGCGCGAACATTACTATTCTGTTCCCGTAAATCCGCCTTTTTATCCTGCCTGCTATATCAAAAATTCTTTTAATATGCGCGGGATTACTTGTTTTCAATAAAGATGCGATTTCACCATGCTCAAGGGAAGCGCCTTTTTCCGCCCTGTCCAGAGCCGCGCTTATGGAAGCGTCATCCGCAAATTCAGCCCCGGCAAGCAAATCCTCAATATATTTCTGATTAATAAAATTTTCAGTTTCTTCGCTCATTTCTGGTTCCTCATTCCTCATTTAACAATCATTTCAACGCTTCGTTTGAGTATTCCCTGAATATGGGCAATTGTTATACCGTAATTTGTAAATGGAATATTCTGCTCTTCGGCCTGCAGGCGGCGGCAGTGCATTTCGCGTCCGTTAAGCATACACGATCCGCAGTGAATAATCAACTTGTATTGTTTAAGATCATCCGGAAAATCGCCGCCTGAACAAAAACTGAAATCCGGTTCTGTTCCTGAATAATTTCTGATTAAGCGGGGTATTTTAACAGTTCCTATATCGTCGCACTGGCGGTGATGCGTACAGCCTTCGCAGATTAGAATCCTGCTTCCGTCCTTTATACTGTCCAAAGCCTCAACGCCGCGAACAGCGGTTTGCAGGAAACCCTTATAACGCGCGAATAAAATGGAGAATGATGTAAGCGGAATTTCAGGCGGCACAACAGCGGATACCTGCGCGAACACCTGGCTGTCAGTTATTACAAGAGCTGGTTTTCTGCCAAGGTTTGCGAGAGTTTCACCCAGTTCGCTTTCCTTTGTCGTAATTGCGACAGCGCCCGCTTCCAGTATGTCGCGTATCATCTGCTGCTGGGGAAGGATTAACCGCCCCTTGGGAGCGGCTTTGTCAATTGGAATTACTAAAACGATAAAATCATTTGCGCGGATAAGATCCGCTACAAGACGCGTTTGCGGCTCCTCACATGAAGCAAGAACGGCAATCTTTTCTTTTAGTAAATTGATATTATAGCCTGTTTTGGCGCTTACGGGCAGAATTTCACCTGGTAAAGAGAGCCTGATGTCAGCCAAATTAACAGAATCTGTTTTACAAAGATCGCTTTTATTAATTACTATTATAAAAGGAATCTTTTTAGCCAAAAAAATACTGACCAGCTCTGCTTCTGACGCGGAAAGTGATGAATCCGAAGGCAGATCAGGAGAGAGGTCTTCATTCAATTGAGGTTCCAAAACAAGAACCGCAGCGTCGGTTTTATTCAAAACCTGCTTTGCCTTGTTTACCCTGAGCTCTCCCAGTTCGCCTTCATCATCAAAACCCGGTGTGTCAATAATAACAACAGGTCCGAGCGGGAGCAGTTCCATCGACTTGTAAACAGGATCTGTAGTAGTGCCTTTTACATCGCTGACAATTGCAAGATTTTGACCTGTAACTGCGTTCACCAGACTGGATTTCCCCGCGTTGCGCCGCCCGAAAAAAGCTATATGTATACGGTTTGCCATTGGCGTATTGTTCATATATAAATATTATACAAATAATTACTTCAATATAAAGGGATATTTTTTGCCGATAATATATATTAATATGATTAATTTGTTCTTTTTTCTTAAATTCAAGTCGCAATTGCGCCGGACACGGCCTGATAATGTGCGAAAAAATGATGAAATACTGACCCGCGCCATAATAGATGCAGGCGGGAAAATTACATCCGGGAGATCGGTAATCAGCGCTGTTTTTAATGAAAATACCATCGGCTTCTGGCTGGATATTTACATTTTAATTGAAAATCTGAAAAAGAATATGGACGCCTCAAAGGAATTTTTCGGTTATTCGCTTGTTATTACCCAAAAAAATCCTGATTCTCCTGAACTGCTCTGCCGGTTTCTCGCGAATTGCGGCGGTATTTTTTTGGACAGCCAGGCTGTAAGAAGATTTATACCCTACGCGGTTTTTGAAAGGCCATCGCAATGGCAGAATGATAAAAACACCCACAAGTACGGCTCGGGAAGTTTTTTCAGAATTAGTGAGCTGAAGGTTTTTAAACAGGTTGAGTATTATAATCAGAATTCCAAAAATGACATAATCAGAATTCTCGCATTGGAACATGAAAAAAATATATTAATTCTGGGGAAGGTTTATTTACAGATACACAGCGGTTTACACAGTTACTGTAAAAAATTAAACGGTGATTTTCCAGCATTAACAATTTGCTTCGACAGCGTAGGACTTGGCGCGTTAATTGACGCGTGGTCGCCGAGCATCCGCTCACTTTCCAACGCGCCCGCCAATGATATTAATTCCCTCTGGGAATCGCTTTTCCGCGACCGCATAAGGGATGAGGTTTCTGATTATACTGTCCGCAATATAAAGCGTTTTTTATCCCTGCTTCTGGAATTTTATTTTATCGCCGCGCGCAAAAAAAAGCGCACTCCGGTTCTGGTGCTGGAAAATATTAATCTCGCCGGAAAGATGGTAACAGAATTACTGTTGGAATCTCTTGCTGAAGTTGACATAAGGGAAAGAAACAGATTACTGATTCTGGGAACTTCTGAAGACGACATTCAGGAAAAAAAGCTGCAGCAGTGGCAGGCTGTTTTTAGCGGCGTGGTAAATATCAAACCTGACGATCAAAAACTTTTATATCCCAGGCTTTCAATTGAACTTTGGGAGATTGTTTACGCGATAGCCCTTTACGGCCGGTATTTTTCGCCTGAACTTTTCCAGAAACTTTTTGAAGAAGATGAAAAAAATACCGTAATGATTTCGCGGGCTTTTTTTATACTTCATACATTGGGTGTAATTGATAATCCCCATGAGCCAAGGCTGCTCAACAGAAACCTTGAAGATCGGGCCTTCAGCATACTTGGCGAAAAAGCTGTCAGCATAAAGAATTCAGTTTGCGGGCGTCTTTTAAACTGGGCTGTCAGGCGGAACATTAATCCCTGTTTCCGTCTGCTGACAATTATAGCGGGTCTTGACGGCACGAGGCATATTGATAATCTTCTGCTTTTAAAATCAATTTCTTCGGATATTATTAACGGCACTGTTACAGGTCTTGAACAGGCGGCAAGATGCGGATTGCTGGAAGAACTGTTTTCAGAACAAAAAGCCGACGCAATCCGCTATATATATAAAACTTCCAACGCACTTCATACGGGATATGAAAATGAAATAAATGAAATTTTCCAGGAGCCTGTTAAATTTTCTAAATTTGAGGCATTGCCTGTTCTGAACGCGCAGATAATTGTAAATCATTGCGGCTACTATCTTGCCAAACGCGATATGAAAACAGCGTTCGCCAAGGCAAAAGAAGCTATTTTGCAGGGACAGAATAAAAATACTTTCTGTCTTCCGCAGGCATACCGCCTGTTTTCGCTTGTCAGCCTTTCCAAACATCAGATTGCGGAGACAATTGAATACCTGAATTTCGCGCTGGTAAACGCGGAGAAGATAGGCAATTACCATGAGATGGGAATATCTGCCTATTACGCGGCGGCGGCTCAGGTTTTATACGGCGATATGCACAAGGCGCAGCGTCTTGCGCAAAAATCAATTGAACAGTCGCTTTCAGCAGGCTGCGCCGAGTGGGCGGATCGTTCGCGTTTTCTGCATGGAAGAATAAATTTTGAGCTTGGCTATTACCGCAAGGCCCACGATATTTTCGAAGCGCTCAGAAAAGATCCATACGGCAGCATTTCCGAAGAAAAGGACAGTCTGCTTGCCGCCTGGATATACAGATCGCAGATTTATTATCTGGATCAGGCGATTCCAAAACCCGAACCCGCGAATTTTGACGCCGATCTTTTTGAGATTGAAGCGTCCTATCTTGCCGGCGATTATGAAAAAACGGTAAGACTTTCCCGCGCGCTTGTAAATCCGTTTTCAGGAGATCAGTATTTATACACAGAACGCCCGGACTGGCGCAGCGGTTTTACCCAGTGCGAACACCTGTATTTTTCGCAGGGTGAAATTCAGGATCGAATGATTTGCATTTTCCGCTCTCTTGCCCTCAGCTGCATGTCAGAAGAAGACGGCCAGAAAGCGTTAGTTGACATAGAACAGCTTCTGCGTGAAGAGCGCCTGTGCGAAATGGATCTGTGGGATACTTTTTATTATTACGCCAAGTACCGTATCCTTGAACAAACAGGCGCAAATCATGTGGACATGAGCACTGCGGTAAGCATGGCGTTCAAACGCCTTCAGCGCCGCGCCAGCCGTATAGAGGATATAGACACCCGCCGCCAATACCTGAACGGCCCGCGCTGGAACCGGGAGTTATGCGTGGTAGCGAAAGATTTTAAACTTATATAAATGCTTTAACGCTAATTTTATTAGCAAATATTTCTAATACTGATAGTTTTATTAAATATTAAAACAATAATAATAAAGCGGTATAATCTTTATAAAGGTATATTTTATGATTAAAAACTCTTTATGGATAATTGCAGTAATTGGGCTATTGGTGACCGGCTGTATCTCAAAACCGGCGGATAGTTCAGGCGGTATAACGCTGGATCAGGCTATTGCAGAGGCAGCAAAACAAATTGATGAACGGATTGAAGCAAAGACAAAAATAGCATTGTTAAATTTCAGCTCACCTTCTGACCGTTTTTCTGTTTATGTGCTGGACGAATTAACGGCAAACCTGCTTGACAGCGGTAAGATGATTGTTGTTGACCGCAAGGAAGTGGACCTTATACGCAGTGAATTTGAATTTCAGTTTTCCGGTGATGTAGGGGACGACTCAATGCAGGAATTGGGGCGGATGCTGGGAGCGCAATTTATCGTATCCGGTTCACTAACAGAAATCGGCGGGGATTATCGTATAGTGATACGTGTATTGAATGTGCAGACTGCCGCTGTCGCTGTACAGTACAGGGCGGACATTTCCGCTGACCGCCGTGTGTTAAGTTTACTGGAAGGAGGCAGGTCTGGCGGTGCTGAAACCGCAGGCAGAGGGCAAGTAGTTAATAACAATACAGAGCAGCTTTCAAAAAAAACAGAAAGTAGTATACCAGATAATTTTGTGCGCGTGGAAGGCGGTACATTCCAGATGGGAACAGTATCAGGCGGTAATGATGATGAAAGACCAGTGAGGCAGGTAACATTAAAAAGTTTTAATATGAGTAAATATCCTGTCACACAGAAAGAATGGTATGAAATAATGGGAACAACAGTAAGACAGCAGCGTGATATGATAGACAGAACATGGTCGATATATGGAGAAGGAGATAACTATCCCATGTATTATGTAAACTGGCATGAAGCGATAGAATACTGTAACAGGCGAAGCCAGAGAGAAGGATTGATACCGGTATACAGCGGTTCAGAAGATAATATAATATGCAACTGGAATGCCAATGGTTACCGGTTACCTACAGAGGCTGAATGGGAATATACCGCCAAAGGCGGAAATACAACAATGCTGTTAACAGAATATTCCGGCAGTAACAGCGTAGAGACGGTAGCCTGGTACGACGGTAACAGCGGAAATAGTACTAAGCCGGTAGGGACGAGAGCGCCCAACAGTTTAGGAATATTCGATATGAGCGGAAATGTATGGGAATGGTGTTGGGACTGGTATGGAACATACCCAAGCGGAGCGCAAACAGATCCGCATGGCGCTTCTGCGAAGCTTGAGTTCGACGGGTTTGGCCGTGTGATTCGCGGCGGGAGCTGGGGCAATTTTGCCGCTTTCGGCCGTTCTGCGCACCGGAACAACAGCAATCCGACTGACCGGGGCAGCGGCCTTGGTTTCCGTGTCGTCCGAAATTAGGTTTATTATCAATGAAAAGTGAAGAGAGAAGTGAGAAAATTTAACTTGATGCAAGAAGGTTAAGTTTTCTGCCTTAATTATTTTTTATTTTCTATAGGCAACGCGCGTTGTCAGTCACTCAAACCGGTCTTCAGTTTTTTTGACAAGCGTTAGACGATAACCAAGAACATTGGCAATTTTTGCGAGAGTGCTGGCTCTTGGATCGGTTTCACCTGATAGAATACGGTAAAGACTTGCGCGATCAACATCCGCTTCATTGGCTGTTTTCAGCATACCGCAGGCGCGGGCGGCTGTTTCAAGCGCGTGGATAAGGTATTTGGGATCGGTATCGTTTTTCGCTTCTTCAATAGATGCTTCGATAAAACCTTCAATTTCTTCTTCTGTTTTCAGTTCGGGCGGGCATTACACAATGAACTCTTGTGTTAACTTTTATTTATATGTAAAATTCTTCAGCATGACTGATTTTATTCACCTGCATGTTCATTCCGATTATTCACTGGCGGATGCCGCTGTTTCGGTGAAGTCGCTTGTAAACAGGGCGCAGGAACTGAATATGTCGCATCTTGCGCTGACGGACCACGGTAATTTGTTCGGCGCAATGGAATTTATTGCGTCCTGCAATGAAACGGGGAATTTTGCAAAAGCGGAAAAAAAAGAGGGGGAGGAATCAAATCAGGAGCAAAAAAAACCTGTAAAAGCGATTATTGGCTGTGAAGTCTATGTTTCGCCGGGTTCCCGTTTTGATAAAAAGGGGACGGAACATGAGAATAAATATTTCCATCTTGTGCTTTTGGCTGCCAGCCGGAAGGGATACTTTAATCTTGTAAAACTCTGTTCCCTTGCCTATACGGAGGGTTTTTATTACCGTCCCAGAATTGACGAAGAAATTTTGTCTATGTTTCATGAAGGACTTATCGCGCTTTCCGCCTGCGCTTCAGGCGAGATTCCGCGATTAATTCAGGCGGGAAAAATTTCTGAAGCGGAAAAAAAGGCTCTTTATTACCGCGATGTTTTTGGATACGATGCTGACGGCAATCCTAACTTTTACCTTGAAATAATGGATCACGGAATTCCCTCAGGCGCTTTGCAGGGAGCGGATTTATCGCAAAAAGAAATAAATGAAATTGTTGTAAAAATTTCCCGTAATACAGGCATACCCCTTGTCGCTACAAACGATGTTCATTACCTTAACAGGGATGATTATGTCGCACATGATATTCTTCTCTGCATTGGAACAGGCAAGGTAAGAACGGAGGAAAGAAGGAAAAAATATTACGGAGATCAATTTTATTTTAAATCTGGCGATGAAATGCTTGAACTTTTCAGCGAGTATCCTGAAGCCATTGAAAACACTGTTCGCATCGCGCGCCGCTGCGACACGGATGTCCCTGACAGAAGGAAGGAGGTGTCGCAGTATCTGCCTGATTTTAAACTTCCGCAGGGTTTTGACAATATAGATAACTATTTAAAACACATTACGATGCAGGGTCTTGAAAAGCGTTATGCGATGAATGCGGATGGGAATAATGGCGCAAAATGGGAAGATATTAAAAAGCGCGCAGAATATGAGCTTGAAATAATTATATCCATGGGTTTTACGGGCTACTTTCTGATTGTGTCTGATTTTGTCAATTACGCCAGAGAGCACGGTATTCCTGTGGGGCCTGGGCGCGGATCGGGCGCTGGTTCCATTGTCGCGTACTCATTGCGCATAACAGACATAGATCCTCTTAAATACAGCCTGCTTTTTGAGCGTTTCCTGAATCCTGAACGCATTTCCATGCCGGATTTTGACATTGATTTCGCGAACGAAGGCAGAGAAGATGTTATAAATTATGTTACGGAAAAATACGGAAAAGAGAGGGTAGGGCAGATCATCACCTTCGGCACACTGGGCGCGAAGGCTGTCATAAAAGATGTCGCGCGCTCTTTGGGAATTTCAATTCCGGAATCAAACATGATTACCAAATTAATTCCAAAGGATCCTAAAATAAATTTACAAAAGGCAATCGACGGAGAGCCGAAGCTGCGCGAGCTTGAAAACGACCTGCGTTACCGGGAATTGTTTGAATTGTCGCGGAAACTTGAAGGGCTGAACCGTCATTCGTCATTGCACGCTGCGGGAGTTGTAATAGGAAAGTTTCCATTAATAGATCTGGTTCCGCTCTATCAGGAAAGGGATGACAGCAAAACCGGAAGAAACGGAGCTGTCGCGACCCAGTACAGCATGAATTATCTTGAGCCGTGCGGTCTTGTAAAAATGGATTTTTTGGGGCTTAAAACACTTGATGTTATAAAACATACCAATGAATTGATTCGGCACAGGGGAGGAAAGTTCGCTGATTATGATGTTAAAAACGCTCCTGAGGATGACGAAACTACATTTAAAATGCTTGGCGAAGGAAACAGTTTTGAAGTTTTTCAGTTTGAATCTGACGGGATGCAGAATATTTTAAAACAGACAAAACCTGGTTCAATAGAAGATCTGATAGCGTTAAATTCAATGTTCAGACCCGGGCCGATGCAGAATATTCCGCGCTTTGTGGATTCAAAGAACGGCAGGCAGCCGATTACATATCCTGATTCAAGCCTTGAGGGAATCCTTAAGGACACATACGGCGTAATTGTCTATCAGGAACAGGTTATGCAGGTAACGCGAATAATAGCGGGTTTTACGCTTGGACACGCCGATGAATTACGCCGCGCAATGTCGAAAAAAGACATGAAAAAAATGGTAAAGGAAAAAGTGAAATTCATAGAAGGCGCGAAAGAAAGAGGCTACCCTGAAGAAAAAGCGGCTTCCATTTTTGAGCTTCTAATTCCGTTCGCGGGATACGGTTTTAATAAAAGCCACGCGGCAGCCTATTCTGTCATCGCTTACCAAACAGCTTATTTAAAGGCTAATTTTCCCGCTGAATTTATGGCGGCTAACCTGACAAACGAAATACGAAGCGCGGACAAAAACAAGCTCTCTCAGTGTATTGATGAAGCGCGAAAGATGGGTATACCGGTTGAACCGCCTGACATCAATCATTCTGATAAAATTTTTACAGTCGTAGACGGTAAAATAATTTTCGGCTTTTTGGGAATTAAAGGAGTAGGAGAAACGCCGGCGGATGAAATTGTAAGGGGCAGGATGGATGGCCCATACAAAAATGTTACTGATTTTCTGGACAGGGTTGACATAAAAGTTATTGGAAAAAAATCAATGGAACTGCTCGCGCAGACCGGAGCTTTTGACAGTTTTGGCATAACGCGCGAAACGCTTATCGGCAATCTTGAGCGGGTAGTGGAGTACGCCCTTAAAAAGAAAGAAGACAGGCAGTTTGGGCAGACCAGTCTTTTTGATGAGAAATCAGGCGGGGAAATGCCTGATTTTAAATTTGAAGAGTTTCCCATGATGAGCCGAATAGACCGCCTGAATCTTGAAAAACAGTTGATTGGTTTTTATTTTTCAGGCCATCCCATGGATGAATACAGGGAGATCTGGCAAAAGACTGTAAATATAAATCTGGGACAAACAGAAAATCTTAAAACAGGAAATTGTATTCTTGTAGGTATAATAAAAAATATTAAAACCATTATTACCGCCAAGGGCAGCAAAATGACTTTTGCTCTTCTGTCCGACTACAACGGAGAGATTGATGTAACATTCTTCGCGCCCGTGTGGGAGAAATGCCAGAATCTTGTTCAGGAAGACAAGATTTCAATCCTGCAGGGGAAAATTGATTATCAGAAAGACAAGGACAAGTACAGTTTTATCGCTGAAAATTGCATAACAAGCAATAACATTGAAACCGCTGTCAAGGAAGCTGAAGATCAAAATCAGAAAGAGGAGTTATACAGGAATACCTGGAGTTATATGGCCGATTTAAAAAGCGGTTTCGCGGCTAAAGCCAAAAAAGGAAATTATACTGTTATCGGGTTTTTAAAACGCCTGAATGAAATTAAGGACAGAAATGATAATTTAATGGCTTTCGGCACGCTGCAGGATTTTGAAGGAGAAATAGACATTGTATTTTTTTCAAGGGTATACGAACAGTGCCGAAACTTTTTAAAATTAGATGAAATAATAGCGCTTAAAGGAAGCATAGATCCGGAAAATGATCGAAAGCCCGATAAACCCGGATTTAAGGTAACCAGCATCGCCGATTTCCCGCAACTGAGCCGAAGCGCGGCGCGGAAGATTGCGGCAGGAGAGGAGCCGCCCGAACCCGATATTGTCAAGCCCGCTGTAAAACATAAACAGGCGGAAGTGCATATAAAATTAAGGGAGAACGCGGCGGACAGCGATGAAAATTTATTACCGTTACGTGAATATCTTGCAGATAATTCAGGAGTATCCACAGTATTTATTCATGTGCCGGTTCCAGGCGGCGAAAAAATAATCCGCGCTGCTGCGGGAATTGAGTTGCTGGATTTAAATGATATTAATAGTGAAATGGACAATATAAAAAAAATCAAATGCGTGGCGGAAGCCTGGCATAATGGAGGAGATAATGCAGTATATTTATAATCTTATTAGCGTCGCGGCCGGTATTTATTCATTAATAATTCTTTTCAGGATTATTTTCACATGGTTTGGAAAAACAATTCCTGGCAAAACGATTCAATTTTTTGGCAGGATAACAGATCCGTATATTGACTGGTGGCGCAAAGCTTTAAACCTGCGCATCGGCATTTTTGATATTTCACCTGTTTTGGCAATAGCGTCCCTTTCTGTTGTTCAGAGTATTTTTTCAATGCTCGCCCGTTTTGACAAAGTGACAATTGGAAATCTGCTCTCCATAATTTTTTTATCAATCTGGCCTGTAGTGTCATTTATATTAATTTTCTGTTTTGCAGCTGTCATACTGCGTCTTATTGCACATATCACGAATCGCGACATAAACGGAAACTTTTGGAGAATGGTGGATGAAGTAACGCAGCCTGTATTATACAGGATTAACAGTATTATTTTCAGCAAGCGCACACCGCGCCTTGTTAACGGAATGATTGTCAGTATTATCGCTCTCGGCGTATTGTGGGTTGGCGGAGGATTTATCATATCCATAATCGCCGGTTTACTGAGCAGACTGCCTTTCTAAATGTTTATACGCTCTCTTCTGGCTCCCGTAAGTTCCATAAAAGGCGTTGGCGCTTCTGTCATTCCGAAATTATCTCGTTTGGGAATACGCAGTGTCCGCGATCTGCTGCTTCACTATCCGCGAGCATGGGAAGATCGCGCGCGCTTTGTTTCGCTTAACAATTACCGTAGCGCGAAAATAAACACGGTTGTAACAGTAGTTTCCCGCACATGGATTGGATACGGGAACATGAAAACCCTGAAGGTGTATGTTGAAGATGAAAGCGAGCGCGCCGCTCTTTTGTGCTTTAACCGTCCGTGGCTGGAAAAACAGTTAATCACTGGCGAAAAATACAGGCTTTGGGGGCGTTTTTACCGTAAATACGGAGAGATTCAATCCGGCTCCTTTGAAATTGAAAATGATGTTTCTGCAGGCAATTTCGGCAAAATACTGCCTGTATATCCGCTTACAGAAGGGCTTACCCAGGTGATGTTCCGACGCTTTATGCCAGCCGCTCTTGATCAATATGCAAAAAATATCGGGAATGAGCTTCCCGCAGAAATTATGGAAAGAGATAATTTATTATCAAAAAACGAAGCGCTCAGAGCGATTCATTATCCTTCTTCCTTTGACGAAATTGATCGGGCAAAAAAAACCCTGATTTATGAAGAGCTTTTTTACCTGGAAATATTGGTAGGAAGGAGAGCGGCGGAAAGGCACAGTTTAAAAAGGATTGATCCTGACAAAAATAAAGTTTCGGGCTTTACTCCGTTACAGCAAAGACTGATTGAAAGGCTGCCTTTTTCACTCACACCGGGGCAAAGCGAAGCAACAGCGGAAATAGACGCCGATATGGCATCCGGTACGCCGATGGCGCGGCTTTTGCAGGGGGATGTAGGTTCGGGTAAAACATTGGTTTCCTTTATGGCGGCGTTACGCGCAATCGAGGAAAACGGTCAGGCTGCGATTATGGCGCCGACGGAACTTCTCGCCCGCCAGCACGCGGAGAACGCCGCCGTATTGCTGGAACCGTTAGGTGTCAAGATCGCTTTTCTTACCGGAAACATAAAAGCGGCGGGCAGGAAGGAACTGTTAAAAAATCTTTTAAATGGGACTGTTAACATAGCGGTGGGAACGCACGCCCTTTTTTCCGCTGATGTGGCGTATAAAAATTTGAAACTCGCTGTAATAGATGAACAGCACCGTTTTGGCGTAACACAGCGCTCGCTTATAATGTCAAAGGGCGATAATCCCGGGCTTCTTATGATGAGCGCGACCCCGATCCCGCGTACATTGGCTCTTACAGTATTCGGCGACATGGATGTGTCGACGATTAAGGATATGCCCCCGGGAAGAAAGCCTGTAATTACTCACCTTGCAAAAGAATCAAATGCAAAAAAAGTTTACGATTTTGTCCGCAAGGAACTTGATAAGGGAAGGCAGGCGTACTTTGTCTATCCGTTAATTGAAGACGGCGATGATTTAAAGGACGCTGTTTCCATGGCGGACAGGCTTGCGAAAGAGGTGTTTCCCGCTTATAAAACCGCTCTTATCCACTCAAAACTTGAAGATGACGTTAAACGAAATACAATGAATGATTTCCGCAGGGGAGATGTTAAAATTCTCGCGGCGACAAGCGTTGTGGAAGTAGGAGTTGATGTTCCAAATGCGACATGCATGGTTGTCGAACACGCAGAGCGTTTCGGGCTTTCTGCTCTGCACCAGCTTCGAGGGCGAGTGGGACGAGGAAAAGAGCAGTCTTATTGTTTTCTTGTCTATTCGGATGAATTAACCGAAGACGGAAAGGTCAGGTTAAAGGTTATGCTTGAAAACAACGACGGCTTTGTAATAGCGGAAGAGGATTTAAAACTGCGCGGTCCGGGGCAGTTAACAGGAACTGAACAGTCAGGTTATCTTGTCCTTGGCATCGCAAACCCCATCCGCGACGCGGATGAACTGGTGCGCGCCCGCGCTGACGCGTTTTCAATTCTTGAAAGCGATCCCGATCTGTTGCTTGATAATCACAGGGTAATAGCGAGAGTGCTGGAAGAAGCGCCGCCTTTTTCTGAAGTAGCGCTATAAAAATATTTTTTATTATTACCAATAATAAAATCGCATAACATTATTTTTTTATAATTGATTTAAGCTGTTCCATAAATTTATCCGCTGTGTCTTCGTCAATTTCTTCGCTTTCCTTTTCATGGTACCTGATAAGCTCTTTTGGAATTTCTTCGAGAAACGGAGAAGGGGAGCAGTCTGCCGTGTTTTGCATGTGACGGCGTTTTTTACAGGATGTAATGATTAATTTTTCCCTGGCGCGCGTAATCGCCACATAAAAAAGACGGCGTTCTTCTTCTATGTTTCCGGCCTCATTGTCGTTTTCATTTTCTTCGCCGCTTGCGCTGCGTTCATGAGGAATCAGGCCTTTTTCCGCGCCTGCGATAAAAACAACAGGGAACTCAAGGCCTTTGGCGGCGTGAATGGTGGAAAGATTTACCTTGCCTTCATTGTCATCCTCTCCGTCGTCCCTTGTAATCAGGCTGATGCGGTTAAGCCACGGGTACAATCCTGAGTCATAATTGTCAGGATCAGATTCCCAGTTTTCAATCATCCTTATAAAATATTCTATGTTGCTGAATTTCCATCTGGCCTTTTTTTCGTCTTTGCCGTGCTCGGATACGAGGTAGCCCCAATAGTCAATATTGTCAACCAATGTCCGCGCGCATGAGGAAAGTTTCCATGGCTTGCCCTGCTCAGACTGTTTTTCCAGCATCAGCGTTCTGAAACTTTCAATAAAAGCCGTGAATTCTTCCAGTTCTGTCATTGTTCTTTGATCGCCGAAAAGTCCCTGCTGTCCGCGCGAGCGTTCAAAATTCATGCGTGAAATTGAGTCCCAGACGCTTATCCGGTTCTTTCTCGCCATTTCGTTTAACGATGCGATTGTTGTTTTTCCGATGCCCCTTCTGGGGGTGTTAATTATCCGCAGAAGGCTTACATCGTCATTTTGATTTGCAATCAGGCGCATATACGATATTATGTCTTTTATTTCCTTCCGCTGGAAAAAACTTGTTCCTCCTGACACCCGGTACGGTATATTTTCAGCCAGAAACGCTTCCTCTATGTTACGCGCAAGTGAGTTTGTTCTTGTAAGCGCGCCGAAATCATGGTATTTGCAGTCTTCCATTATTATCAGATTCTTTATCCGGGAAGCGATAAAATTCGCTTCGTCCGTTTCATTTTCCGGATAAAAAAGCTCTATTGGTTTTCCGCCGCCCTTTCCGGACCAGAGTTTTTTAACCTTTCTGCCTGTGTTATGCGAAATTACCTTGTTTGCTGCATCCAGTATTGTCGTAGTTGAGCGGTAGTTCTGTTCAAGTTTAATTTCCAACCTGCCGGGGAAATCTTTTTCAAATAATAAAATATTTTCATAGTTCGCTCCGCGCCAGGAATAAATGGACTGATCATCATCTCCGACAACGCATACATTGGCGCAGCTTCCGTCCGTTAAAATTTTCATGAGACGGTACTGGATAAGGCTTGTATCCTGGAATTCGTCCACCATGATGTAGCGGTACTTTTGCCTGTATTTCTGCGCCATTTCACCGTGTTTTTCCAGCAGTTCAAGCGGCATGGTTAAAAGATCGTCAAAATCAACAGCATTGTAAATTTTTAGCGCATGCTGGTATTCATCGTATACGGCCTGCATACCGGAGCTGTCATTTGACCACTGAGCGAGACCGGTTTTTATTTTTGAAAACTGCTGGCTTAACTCGAACAGATCAACCTTGTGAAAATTCATCCTGCACTCGCGAAGTGATTCTTTAATAAGGGTAATTTTATCTGTCTCGTCATAAATTGAAAAATTTTTTCTGTAACCCAATAGCTCAGCTTCATTCCTTATAATGTTAAGACCGAATGAATGAAATGTGCTTACAGTCAGGTTTTGAAGTTTTCTGCGCGTTAAATGTTTTACACGCGTTTCCATCTCTTTGGCGGCTTTGTTTGTAAATGTCAGAGCCAGAATCGCCGATTGCGGAATTCCCTTTTCAAGCATGTGCGCGATTCTGAAGGTGATTACCCTTGTTTTTCCGGATCCGGCGCCGGCGATGATAAGCACCGGCCCTTCAATCGCCTGTACAGCCTGAGTCTGAGGATCGTTAAGCGTATTTGCGCTGATTTTAGACATTTTTCTCCCAAATCAAAATAATAGAATTTATTTTATAATATTTTCCAGTAAAGCCGCGATATGTTTTCCCGCTTTCCCGCGGTGGCTGTAAATATTTTTCTCTTCAGCGGAAAGCTGCGCGACTGTTCTTTTTAGCTGTGGAATATACAGAACAGGGTCATAACCGAATCCGCCTTCTCCCTTCGCAAATTCAATGCTTTTAACAATTTCTCCTTCAAAAGTTTCCTGCGCGATAAAAAAACGATCATCATCCAAAAGCAGCGCCATTGAGCAGACAAAACGCGCGCTTCGTAAGGGATTATCTTTAAGTTCATCAAGCAGCAGATTATTTCGCTCTGAACTGGAAAGTTTTTTCCCGTTTACGCTTCCGTAACGCGCGGAAAATATCCCCGGCCTGCCGCCCAACGCGTCCACGCATAATCCGGAATCATCCGCTATAACAGGAGATCCGGAAGCTGACTTGTCTTTGCTTTCAATGATTTTTTTTAATTCTCTTGCCTTTAAAAGCGCGTTTTCTAAAAAAGTTTTTCCGGTTTCTTCCGGATCAAATTCAATGCCGTAATCAGACGGTATTTTTAAAGAGGTATTAAGAACGGCTTCAAGTTCTGCTTTCTTGTGCGCGTTGTTTGTGGCAAACCATATATCCATAACTTGAGTATATCAGATTATTGAAAAATGACGAACCCCGCCGCTGATGTCCGAAAATAAAACACTAGAATCTTGGTCTGGGTATATTGCCGGGAGGAGGCGCCGGCATCATGCGTCTGTTGCCATCATTACCTCCGCGGTTCCCACCGGGAACGCCTCTGCCCCCATCAAATCCGCCCCTGAAGTTATTACTTCCGATATTTGTAATGGTACTGTTAAGCGTTATGTCATTTACTTTTTCATTATTTATAAACAGCGAGTATGTTTGCCCTATTGTAAAATCGGGCGATGTAAAAGCGGACATACTAAATGCGTTTTTAGCCGCGTAACGAAGAAGCGAATTTCCTCCTGAGTCGCGAATTTCGATTATCGCTCCTGAAGGCATATTCTGGTTAAATCCAGCCAAAAGCGCGGGCTGCGTGGATTGTCCCGATAAATTTATCACGCTTCCGGCCGTGACCAGTTTTCCTCCGGTGATTAAAAAAACGCCGTCACAGTCAATGGCTCCTTCCATTCCCCTTGAAGGGCCGCTGATGTATAACGCGCCGCCTTCCAGGAAGATATTGTTGTTTGAATCAATTCCGTCCCTGTACGCCTGAACATTTATATTGCCGCCTGTTATGCGCACAAATATATTTTCATTCAGAGGCCTGCGCATCATTGGCCTGCCCCATCCCATATTAACGGTTTCGCCGTCTCTTGCGTTAATGCCGTCATCTCTTGCCAAAATGGTTATGTCCCCGCCCGTTATGGTGACATTCAGCCCTTCCAGGCCTTCATAGCTGTCTGTTATATTGATAACGCCGCCTGTTATTAAAATCGATCCATTGGTTGTTATTCCGTCATCCTTCGCTGTTATTCCGATATTGCCGTTATTGATAGTAATATTTTTTTCCGCCTGTATGCCGTCATCTCCTGAGTTAATAACAAATGTGCCGCCGTTAATGGTGATAAAACCCCTGTCCGGGTTTGTATCATTGTTGGATTGTATTCCGTCGCCGCCCGCTGTCAGCGTAAATGATCCGTTTTCAATAATGACCGCATCGCGTCCGCGAAGCGCGTCCCCGGCGGCTTTTATGTTATATACGCCGCTTTTGACAGTGAGGGTATCCTGTGTGCGTATACCGTGATGGTAGTTTCCGTTTACGTTTAACGTTCCATTACCGGAAAAAGTCAGATTATGCTGGATATAAATCGCGGCGTTGGTTTCATCGTTGGGATGTTTTCCGTCTGAGATTGTGTTTATCGTTCCGCTGTTTAATATTATTTCAACATTTCTGGATCGCGGTGCGAGAATTGCGGGGCCGTTAGGATTGTGCAGCGTTAAACCGTCAAACACCAGTTCCACAACATCATTTCTGGCCGCTTCTATAAGAATCTGCCCTGTGTGTTCTCCCGAGAATGTATACCTGCCTCCTGATGAGATGCGGTAAACGCCGTTAATAAAACCGGAACGCAGGCTTGCGATGCCTGAATTTTCTCCCGATCCTCCGGCATACACGCTGCCTGAAAAAAACGTCAATGCCATTAATTGGCACAATACTGTAAACGAAAATAACGCTCTATTCTTCATGTTTATAACTCCTCTCCGTCTTTATTACGGCTTAATGAAATATTTAGATTGCCGTTTCTGCAGCGCAGTTCATCTATAAATGACTTGGATGTACCGGGCGATTTTAAATGCACTGTATAGGTCAATTCAAAAAGGCTGCCCATCTCGCAGGTCGTGACTTTTTCCAGTTTTATGGTTTTCGTGTATCTGGAAAAAACATCGTCAAATAAATCTTCATAATCCAGGTTTTCCGGTATTTTAATTTTTAATATGCGTATATGGCCGTTTTCCCCGAAGGAAAATTTAGCCATGAGCAAAGACGCGCAGCCGACAAGGATCAGGAAAACAAAAGCGTAAAACACAAACCCAAGGCCTGTTACAAATCCAATGGCCATGGCGAAAAATATAGCCGCGATTTCCCTCGCGGTTCCGGGAATTGAACGGAAACGCACAAGAGAGAACGCCCCTGCTACAGCTATGCCTACGCCGATATTTCCGTTAACCAGCATAATAACAATCTGCACAATGGCGGGTAACAGTACAAGCGTAACCGCCATGCTCCTTGAATATTTGTTTTTAAACATATAGATTGCCGCGATTGCCAGCCCGAAAACAAGGGAAAATAATGTGCATGAAATTATTCCCTGCAATGAAGGAACGTTATTTGTCAGGCTGGATGTAATTAATTCAAGCTGCATCCTTTTCCTCTCCTTTGTTCACAAACTGAAAACAATCCTTTCCGCCTGCGATATGTTTTGCGTAACAGACGCCGTACTTGGAAAAAGATGATGGGAAAATACTTTTCTCACTGAGCGCCCGGGCAAGCCAAAATGGCATGGAGATGGCTGTTTTTATCTCCAGTAGTGACTGACTTGGTTTCAGGATTCGCCTGCCATTACCGGGATTAAAACCGTCAAAACAACATTTATTCCGCGGGCATAATGTGAAAAGAATGTCATTGTCAAAAGTTATGCGCAAATCGCTTTCTTTAATGCCTGTATAGGCGGTTCTTCTAAACGCGATATATACCTTTTCTGAAACCGTGTTATTCTTCAGAAAAAACGCTATTTCCCTGTGGATTTGGGAATCAGAGCTATTAATAATTTCACCTATGCTGCGGTTTTTAATTTCCATTACGGGAACGGCTGCCCTTCTTTTATAGGTTATACCGTCATATTTCTTCTTGAGTTCAATGAACGCCTGGGAATCCGTACTGTACAGGCCGTATAACCTTAAACGCAGTTTTTCCTTGTAAAATGGCTTTTCAATTGATTTACGGATAATATCCCAATTGCCTGAATCGTAATACAGATTCTGCACCAGATACTGCGGGTCTTTATTCATGCGCTGTGAAATAATGTTTTGCAAAGCCGCCGCCTGATCCTGCGTGATTAAATATTTTTTTTCATGCCGTTTAAAAAAGTTCTGCAAATAGCGCCTCCGGTTAACATAAAATTGAATAACTGAAAATCCATGGAAACCGTTGTTTTCAGAAATGTCCGGTTTTCTGTTTCAGTTATAAATATTATAACAATGTAATATGCTAAAAACCTGAACAGCCCTTGATAACTGTCTGAATTCTGTCTGAATTAAGGCAATGAATTATTCTGATGTATTAAGTTCAAACCAGAATGTGCTGCCCTTGTCAATCGCCGAAATAACGCCGTATTCGCCTTCATGCAGTTCTACAATTTTCTTTACAATGGACAAACCCAAACCAGTGCCTGTAACGGCTCTTTTATGCGGTCTGCCGCTCTTATAATATCTGTCCCATATAAAAGGCAAATCAATTTCACTGATGCCTTCGCCATTGTCTATAACAGAAATTCTTACCCGCGTCTGCGAGACTGTTTGAACGACTGTTATAATGCGGTCAGCGCCGGCGTAATTAATCGCGTTTATCAAAAGATTGTAAAAAGCCCTGTTAATCATGGTCTGATCCGCGTTAATTGTAACATCAGCATCATGAGTGAATACAATTTTATAATCCTGATTTTTTAAAAGTTCCCGCAGTCTCTCGATAGTCTCGTAAAGACAACTGGTCAGATTAAAGCTGGAAGCGTTTAAATGTTCCATGTTCGCTTCAAGTTTGGAAATATCAAGCACATCGCTTACGAGGCTTGCCAAACGCCTGGTTTCATCCATGATTACCTTTGCCTGCTCTTTTGTTATATCCTGCGGAAAGTCGTACATCATTTCCGCGTTGCTGTAAATTAAAGCCAATGGAGTTCGTAAATCATGCGATACATTTGCAAGCAGTTCACGGCGCAGCGATTCAGTTTTACCAAGTTCAGCCGCCGCAGTGTTTAGGGTTTCAGATAACTCTTCAATTTCAAAGAAACCTTTCCCGGAAAAACGCGTATCATAGCGGCCTTTCGCCAAATCCAGAGCTGAATGGCTTATTTTTTCTATGGGTTTGGAAATATGCTTCGCAATAATGATCGCGAGAACTGTAGCAAGGATCAGCATTAAGGCTGAAATAAAATATAACTGCTGGCGTAATGTCGTTACAGTGGCGATAACCGGAGTAATAACGGCGTTTATTCTGACAGCCCTGTCGCCTGTAAGACGGATATATAAAAGGGATTCCATGGGCTGCGGGCGGTAGACTCTTCTGTAAATTTCCGGCCTAATCTGCGAATTCTCATCCGGATCCGGAGCGAAACGCCTGAACGGCATCTGAGCTTCGTAAACGCGGTTCTGCAGGTTGGATGAATATTCGTAAAATTCGCCTCCATTTTTCGATGCCATATTTATAAGCGCTATATCAAGCTGAGACGGACGGGAACGCCTGAACGCGCTCTGGCCGTCCAAAAATAAAACATCGGCGGTAAAATCCCCGTTTTCAGATAACGCTGTTATAACATCCTGCAAATTGTCATCGTTAATGTGTAAAATAATCGTTGAGGCGCTGTTTCGTATTTCTGTTATGCGCACAAGCCTGTAAAAATCATTGAGAAACACAATCTGAAACAGCCACAGGATGATCAGAAGGAGCATGCAAAAACCCAGAAGAAATCCGAAAACCTTCCACTGTAATTTAAATTTTATTTTACTCAATTTTAACTTAACTCTCTTCAAACCTGTAACCAAGGCCGCGCAATGTTATTATCTGATTTTCATAAGGGCCAAGGGCCTTGCGCAGCAGCTTCATGTGAGTGTCCAGGGTTCTGTCATCTCCAAAATAATTATAACCCCAGACATCGGCAAGAAGTTTTTCGCGCGATACTGCGATATTTTTGTTGCGGATTAAATAGAAAAGTAAATCGTATACTTTAGGCGCCAATTCAACTTGTATTCCGTCAATAATTACCTTATGCGCCGTCATATCAGCGATAAAACCGTCTTTTTTAAATATTACATGATTATCCGTTTCATTGCCCAAACGCCTTAATATCGCGGCGATTCTGAGCATTATCTCTTTTGATGAAAAAGGTTTTACAACATAATCATCTACTCCAAGTTCAAATGACAGCACTTTATCATATTCCTCGCCTCTTGCTGAAAGCATAATAACAGGCACATTGGAAAATTTCCGAATCTCCTTTAGCGCTGTAAAACCGTCCATTTCCGGCATCATTATATCCATTATAACAATGTCAAAATTTTCTTCTTTGCATGCCGCTACCGCCTGCGCGCCGTCGCATGCTTCCGCTGTTTTATGGTTTTCAAATTCAGCGTATTTTTTAATAACAGCGCGAAGCCCCGCTTCATCATCACAAATTAATATTTTCGCCATTATATAAAAACACCTCTAGTATTAAAAATAATCTATTTTATATATTATATCTGAATTCTACGTGAACTTTTCTTGAATTATACATGAAATCGGAATCCTCCATTATTTCAATGTGGAATACTAATTAATGGTTAATTTATCCAGAAAATCTTTCACTTCTTTTTTTGACACTCCAATTCCGCCTTGGGCGTCCAGTTTGAGATCTCCCGCCCTGAATGCAGGGACAAACCAGACGCCTTCTTTTTCATAGGCGAGATCATTATTTTCCGTTACTCTTGACGCATATTTTCCTGAGTTGAGAAGTTCAAAAAATTTATTACGGTCAATAATATTTTTAATAATATTGAATAGAATTTCCGGATCTTCTATATTACGTCTTTCAATGGAAACAGCCTGGTACATCAAGGCGTGAAATTTTTCCATGTCCGCGCCCAGATCGCGCGCTATGTAAAAACTAACAACAGCGAGATCTGAATGGGGATGATGATCTTCAGGCCGTGGGTGAGCTTCAATTGGCCGCCATTCAATTTCGATCTCCGGATATTGCGGAAGAAGTTCCATTAATGACTCGTGTCCTTTTTTGCAGTAAGGACATTCATAATCATAAAACAGTTGAAATTTTTTCATTTATTTTCTCCTTTTACCCTGTCCATAAAACCGTTTGCGTTATGGACAAATTTTTATTATTGAATCTATCACTATGTGCGTCATGTTGGGTATAATATTTTATTAATGGTTTCTATCATCTTTAAAGCGTTAAAAGGTTTAATAACATAAGCCGCCGCGCCGAGTTTTAAACCTTCCTGCACGCTTTCCTTGTCGTCATTGCCTGTAATAAAAATCACCGGTATACTTGAGTAATGTTTGTCTGTTTTTAATATTTTTATTAATTCATAGCCGTCTGTATCCGGCATATTGACATCCAGTAATATTAAATCCGGCATGATTTTTTTTAATATTTTTTGCATTTTTTTGGTTGAATTAGCCAGAAAGATTTCATAATGTTCTTTTAGCGCTTTTTTAAGAATTAAAAGGCTGGTATTCATATCATCAACATAAACAATTTTTTTTTTCGCTTCTTTTAATACTGACGCCATATACCGGTTTCTCCATGTTTTTTAGGCCGTTTAATTTATTCGCAAAACATTAAGATTTAACAATGCCTGTTTAATATTTATTGTATTTTTATTTATTGTCAAGTATTTAATATTATACAGTTGGTTTTCGCGGATATTCAAATTTATGCGTTTGACATTAGGCAGGATGCCGGGTTTCTTGACAAAAATCATCTGTTATCACAAAATTATATAAAGAGGTGATTAAATGGATAATAAAAGGAACGAGCAGATTATCTGGTCCGATTCATTTTCTGTGGGGATAAAACTTATCGATGATCAGCATCAGGGGCTTTTTGATATTACAAATAATTTATATAGCCATGTTACCGGAAATGAGGATGAGGAACGCGCATATTTTGACGAAGTGATTAATCAGGCACTTGACTATGTAAAAAACCATTTTGTAACCGAAGAAAAATGCATGCTCGCTACAAATTTTCCGGATTATCATAAACATAAAAAAACGCATGATGAATTTACTTTTACAGTATTAAGGAGCGTCAATGAATTTAAATCAGGGAAATCGATTGTTTTGGAAAAATTTGCAGGTTTTCTAAAGGAATGGATATTATCTCATATTGCTGTAATGGACAAGCAATACAGTTTATATTTCAGGAAAATCGCCGCCATCAAGAGGGACGGGAAGCTTGCGCCTTCTCTGGAAAGCGTGGTAAATACCTATAAACCTGCTGTTTAAAAAGGCACAGGCGCGCAGAGAAATTTTCCCTATTTAAGCATTACTGTAATTTTTACGGGATTATGATCTGAATGTTTAAACCCAAGATCGAACGCCGTCACCTCAATCAATTCTACGTTAGGTGAAAGAATGAAGCCGTCAATAATATATAATTGGGTATCTTCAGGATTGCCTGAATATGGTTCATTAAGAAGGCGGCAGCTTGGCGTAAGGGCGCTGGATGCAAATTTCCAGCCCGGATCAAGAAGGGACTGGCTTAGGGTTCCCGCGACAAAATAATCACTGTGTTTTAGCGCGAAAAGGCGCGGATCAATACCGGGAAAATTTTGATTGAAATCGCCGCCCGCGATACAGTAGTTTCCTTTCGCGTATTCGCTGTACATAAAATCCAGCATCGCTCTTGTCTGAGCCTCACGCCCTCCGCCGCTTGAATCGTAAGCTTCCAGATGAAGGTTAATAATTACAAGTTCCGCCGCGGAATTTTCTACGGGGATACGGCTTATTAAAAGGCATCGTTTCAGGTTAACCGCGCGTACAGGCCATGTAAAAGGATTGGGAAGGCTCATGCGCAGGGCTTCTGTTGTATGATAACGGTTCAATGTCAATAAACCGCTTGATACCCTGCCTATAAATTCAGGAAACGGGATAGGCACAAAAAAACTGTTAAAATTAAACGCGAATACCGATGAGCCTGTAAAGTTTTCCGTAAGGTATGATCTTTGATCAGTGTAATAGGAGCGTTTGGAGGAAATATCGGTTTCCTGAATGAGCGTAATGTCACAATCAGCTTCTGTTATAAAATCCCTTATGCCTGACAGATTGCGTTTAACATTTTCCCCGGTCGGGGGACGGACGCCCTTCCCTCCGTCCATAAAGAAATCCTGGCTTTCATCCAGTGAACCGTAACCGATATTCCAGATAAGCATATTGAAAGGAACATTAGCTGAAAGTTTTGCCAAAATTGTTTCTTCATTGGCATTTTTAAACTGAGGCATGGAGCCGGTATGATTTATTATTTCTAGGTTTTCGATGTCCGCGGGACGGTACTCGGCGATGGTGAGAATTCCAAGAAACGCCCCTGCAAGCAGTGCGATTGATCCGATAACAATCGCGGCGCAGAATACCGCGCGTTTTAATGTCTTATTCATTCCTAACTTTCATTTTATATTTTTCCGGTTTTTTTTGTCCAGACAGTTTTGAGAAATATCTTGATATTTTTCCCTGTTTTTATTATAATTAATGATAACTTATGAGAATAATTAATCATTTTAATATCTTTTTAACGGCGCTGGCGTTTTTTTTTATTTTTACCTCATGCTCAAATACAAAGCCTGAAATTCAATATGGGTTTATTCAGCTGGTTCAATATGAAAGCGGAGCGCAGCCGGATGAATATTACTCATTTTTCATTCTGGCGGAAGATGAAGACGGCTTTGAAAATCTTGAGGAACTTTACATTTATCATGACCGTGAACAGCTTCGATGGCACATAAAAAGCAATGACTGGATTAGTTACAATGAAGATGATAATAACTGGATTGGAACAAGAAGCCTCGCAGTTAGTGAAGGCAGCCTTCCGCGCGGTACATACCGGGCGGTTTTAATAAACAAGGGCGGGGAAAAAGGAGAACGCAGTTTTACTTATGACGGCAGCGTTCGTTATCCATTCCCTCAAATTACTGTCGCCGAAGGCCGTTACGCGATAACTTCGGATTGGCCTGTAAACCGCCTTGTCTGTTATGACAGGGAAGGGAATTATGCCGCCACTGTCGCCCTGTCCTCTTTAACAGGAAATATCTCGGAATTAAACCTTCCATCAGCCGCCAGAACCGCGGCTCTTTGGGCGGAAGACCCGGCTTATTTCTGCAGCGCTTTTACAAATGTGGTATCCATACGCTGACGCGCATAAAATGATTTCAGGTCTTATATGCATAAAAGCTATGTGATACGGAAAGGACGTTTTACAGCTGCACAGCGCAAAGCCTATGAAACATCAGCTGATAATATTTTAATTCCGTTCTCTGAAAACCATCTGGATTACAGTTCGGTCTTTAACAGAAAAAATAATAATTCAGAAGATGTTATAATGGAAATTGGTTTTGGTTCCGGTTCCGCGACTGCGGAAATCGCGCAGGCGAATCCTGATAAAAACTATCTTGGCGTTGAAGTCCATCGTCCGGGAATAGGGCGGCTGTTATGGGAAACTGAAAAACGCAGCCTTTCAAATGTCAGAATAATTGAATATGATGCGGCTGTTGTAGCGCAGAAGATGATTGCGCCCTGTTCGCTTCGCGGCATTCACCTTTTTTTTCCCGATCCATGGCCGAAAAAAAGACACCATAAGCGCCGTCTTGTACAGCGTCCGTTTACTGATACTCTGGCTTGTTGTTTAATGAAAGGCGGATACTTATACATGGTAACAGACTGGGAAGATTACGCGCTTCACGCGCTGGAAGAGCTGACCGCGACAGCAGGTTTGCAAAATGTATACGATAATTTCGCGCCGCATCAAAGCTGGCGTCCTGTTACAAGATTCGAACGGAAAGGCCAGGCAAAAGATCACTTGATTAGGGAATTATATTTCATCAGGAATTAACTTCCCGGATTAAAGCGATATAAAATTATTATACATACATTTACATATTGTATATGCTTATGTTTATGTGTCAAAATAAATTATGCTTCTGACAATCGATATAGGAACTTCAAGTTTTAAATCTGCGGTTTGGGATTATGACGGCAACCGTTTGTCTTTTGCTTCTGTCCCGCTGTCAATTACCAAAAGCGGCGGAGAAATGCACGAAACTGATCCTGCTATATGGCTTAGAGCTTTTGAGGAATGCTGTAAAAAATTTTTTAACCTGCCGCAGGTGCAGGCGATTATTATCAGCGGAAATGGCCCAAGCCTTGTGCCTGTTACAGGCAAACCTTCCATTAAAAACAACCGTCTCTGCGCGCCCGCTGGTAACGCCCGGTTATGGCTTGATCGAAGAGCGGTAAAATATTCGGATGAAGTGTCAGATTTAATGGGCGGCTTTGTTGACTCGGGATTTTTCCTCCCCAAAATTCTTAGTATAAAAAATGATGAAAATGATTTATATAATAAAACCAGATGTTTTCTTGGCTGTCCTGAGTATCTTGCTTATGCGCTCACTGGAGAAGCCCGCACTGTTTTTCCGTCACAGGGATTCGATCGCTGGTTCTGGACTCTAAATATTCTCGAAAAATTAAAACTGGATAAGGAAAAATTCCCCGGGTTTATCAGTCCCGGCGATCAGTTTGGCGAAATAATTCCGCAGACCGCGGAGCGTTTTGGCTTTAATAAAAACATTCCGGTTGTTTCAGGCGGACCGGATTTTTTCGCATCGATAATCGGGGCAGGAATAACAAAACCATCTCACGCCTGCGACAGGACAGGCTCTTCGGAGGGGATAAACCTTTGCACACAAAAAAAGATAAATGATAAAAGGCTCATGTCTTACGGGCATCCTGTAAAACCTTACTGGAATCTTTCAGGCATCATAAGCACTACAGGCAAGGCGATAGAATGGTGCCGCGATATATTTGGAATATCAGGGTATGATGATTTTTTCTCACTGGCGAAGGAAAGCCCGCCGGGTTCAGGAGGGCTTATTTTTAATCCCTACCTGACAGGAGAGCGCGCTCCGGTTTGGGATCCTTCTGTGCGCGGCCTTTGGCGCGGAATAAGCCTTTCATCAGGCCGCAGCGAGTTTGCCAATTCAGTGCTTGAAGGAATTGGTTTCGCGGTTAAGGATGTTATCGCTGCAATGGAAGAATCGGGAGCCGCATCCGATCAGTTGCGCGTAACGGGTGGCCTTGCCGGAACAGAAACTTTAAATCAGATAAAAGCCGATATTTCAGGCAGGGAAATACTGCAGCCCGTTCATAAAGAAGCTGAGCTTCTCGGCCTCGCGATTATAGGTGCATGTTTTAAAAACAGGTTTTCTTCCTATGAAGAAGCCATATCAAAAATGGTCCGTATTGAAAAACATTTTGAACCCAATGCAAAACACGCCGGGCTTTATGATGAAATGTTTAGGGAATACAGGAAATTTAGACATACGGTTCAGGTTTAACGCGTAAAACGGAATTTTACCCCCTTTAACCGCGAATAAAAAAATTTGCCTTATATTCAAGAAATACTTATATTATAATTGCTGATTATTAAATTCCTGGAGGTTCTCATGTCCATAAGACAGTTAGATATATATCTTGTTACATTGTACGGTTTTCTCATGGTGGCGTTTAGTTTGGCGCAGCGGAACCTGTAAAAATTGGCTTACCGAATAATCTTGACATGTTTTATTCATATCTTTACTCTGAATGAAGTATGAAAAGAACTTTTACCGTATTACTGTTAATATTTATCCTTGTTTTTTCAGGCTGTGAAAAAAAATCCGCAGTGGAGCGGAGCGCAGATATATTGTCGGTGCTTGTTTTTGTAACGGGAGTGACAGCGGGAAGCCCTACCTATGAATTAATGGCTCAGGGTGCGCTTGAGTTTGCCGGTAACAATAAAAATGTTAATGTTAAAATTTACGAAGCCGGTTTTAATCAGGCGGAATGGGAACAGCAGCTTGCTGAAATGGTTTCAGGCGGCGAGTATGATATTGTGCTTGGCTCCAATCCGTCATTGCCTGAACTTTGCGCCAATATAGGAAGGCTGTTTCCCAATCAGAAATTTATCATAACAGACGCGCATTACGCGGGAAATCCGCAGATACGGACATACCTTTACAATCAATATGAACAGTCTTTTTTCCTTGGGTATCTGGCAGGGTTAATCACAACAAGCGATATGCCGCACGCCAACAGCGTTAAAAGAATTGGTTTTATCGCCGCGCAGGAGTATCCGCTTTTAACAAGACAGATTGTGCCGGGTTTTATCGACGGCGCGAGGTTTGCTGACCCTGATATAGAACTTGACAGGCGCGTTATAGGCTCATGGGCGGACGCCGCCAAGGCTGCGGAACTTGCCTCCGCCATGATGGATAGCGGCGTGGATGTGTTTACATCAATCGCCGGAGGGGCGGCGTACGGAATGATTAAAACCGCAGTAGAGAGAGGCGCGTATATTGTCAGCTACAACACAAACGAATACAGTTTGGCAGAAGGCCTTGTCGCAGGCTGCGGCATAATGGAACAGAAAAAACTTATTATGGAAATTTTATCCGATGTAATGGCAGGAAGAATGCAATACGGCATTTCACAATCGATAGGAATAATGGAAGGGTATCTGGGTTTTATTGCCGATGATCCTGCGTACCGCGCAAATCTTCCCGCTTCCATCCGCGAAAAGTTCGAAGCCTTTTTGGATGATCTGCGCTCAGGCAGAATTGAATATACAGTTCCTTCACTATAATCTTTTTTATGGTAGAGTTGCGCAATATCTGCAAACAGTATCCGGGAAGCTGTAAAAAAGCGAATAACAATATAAGCCTTGAATTACGGAAGGGGGAAATTCTCTGTATCGCGGGAGAAAACGGAGCCGGAAAAACTACATTGATGAAAATTTTATGCGGTCTTGAAACGCCGGATGCAGGAGAGATTTTCATAAACGGAAAAAGGGAAATAATCGATTCACCTGTTAAGGCAAAAAATTTAAAAATCGGCATGGTACACCAGCATTTTATGCTTTTCAGCGAATACACTGTAGCGGAAAATATTGTTATGGGAAATGAACCGCGTAAATGGGGTCTTTTATTTGATTCAAAGAGCGCGGTCAGTATAGCTAATAAATTAATTTCAGATCATAACTTTCCCGTTAAAGTTTCTTTAAAAGTAAAAGATTTAACGCTGGGCGGAATGCAGCAGGTTGAAATATGCCGTATTCTTCATTGTAACGCGCAAATAATAATTCTGGATGAGCCTACTTCCATATTAACCGAACATGAGGCCAATTCTCTGTTTAATACCTTGAAATCCCTTGTTTCAGAAGGAAAATCGCTGATACTGATTACGCACAAACTGCGCGAAATAAAAAAAATATGTGATCGCGTAGCGGTGCTGCGGAAGGGAGAGTTAGCTGCAATACGCCGTGTTTCCGATACAGATGAAGATGAGATTGCGCGTTTAATGATGGGTAATAATAATAAATATATTAATACCGGTAAATATGAAAATGTTCGCCGCGTTTTTGAACCTCATGATAATGAAAAAGCGGTTATCGCCTTTAAAAATGTTACTGTAAGAAGGAGAGGGCAGGCTCTCCCTTTGCTTGAAAATGTTTCGTTTGGCGTAAATCCTGGTGAAATACTGGCCTTCGCGGGCGTTACGGGAAACGGGCTGGGAGTTATTGAAGCTGTTCTTGGAGGATTCCTTCATCCCGTGTCTGGAAAAATTACTCATAAGGGCAAGGATATTTCCGCACTAAGCATAAGAGAATTGCGAAAACAGGGACTTGCCTATGTGCCCGCGGATCGCGTTCGCGTTGGAAGCGCGGCGGACGCATCAATAGAAGAAAATATAATAATAAACAGAAGGAGTAAATTATCATCTAAAAATGAGTTTTCAAAAAAAATTATTAAGGATTACAATATTGAAGGAGCGCAATTGGGTAAAAAAACTTCCACTCTTTCAGGAGGTAATTTACAGAAGTTAATTCTGGCAAGGGAAATAGACTGTTTAAAGGATTATATAGTATTTTCTGAGCCGACATGGGGTCTGGACATAGCATCAAGCAGTTTTATAACGGGAGAAATTTCCGCTCTACGTGAAAGAGGAGCCGCGATTATAATTATTTCCACCAATCTTGACGAAATACTGGCCATGGCTGACAGGATAATGGTTATGTACAGGGGAAAGATAGCGGGCGTTTTTGCGAATAACGGGGACGCGGCGATAAGGGAGAAGATTGGAAACTGCATGCAGGGATTGGGAGATCATGATGACGCTTCGCAATGATCCTCCAGGAGGGCCGCCTGAGGAAAGTTTAACAAACCGCTTGTCCAATTTTTCACGTTCTCTTCCTTTTTCACCTGCGGTGATTCTTGTCCCTGTTATTTCCCTTCTGGTTTTGATACTGCTTGTAATAACATTAAGCGATACTCCGGCAAAGACGCTTTACTTTTTCTTTATCGGACCGTTCAGGAATTTATTCAGTTTCGGTAATATGCTGAATGCAGCGGTTCCGCTTGTTTTCGGCGCTCTGGGCATTACAGTCGCGATGAAAGCGGGAAACCTCAATCTTGGCGGAGAAGGGCAGATATATCTTGGCGCTTTTGTTACAACCGCCGCAGCCCTTTCTTTCCAGCCGTTAGGCGCAATGGGAGGAGTTTTCGCGGCTTCTTTAAGCGTTCTTGCGTCAGGCGCTATGGCGGCTTTCAGCGGATTCTGCAAATCAAGGTGGAAAACAAGCGAACTTATTACAACATTCCTGCTTTCAGCGGCAATTATTCCTGTAATAAATTATCTTGTTACAGGCCCATTCCTTGATCCGGAAACATCGCTTCAGTCAACAAAAAAAATAGCGGAAAACATGCGCCTTCCCCTTCTGTTAAAACCTTCAGGTTTAAACGCAAGCGCGGTTTTCGCGTGCGCGGCCACGATAATTACACATTATTTTCTCGCAAAAACAAGGCGCGGTTATGAATTGCGAATAACGGGCGCCAATGAACTGTTCGCGCGATACGGAGGAATTAACACAAAATTTGTTAATGTGCTCTCCATGGCAATATCGGGCGGATTATGCGGGCTTGCGGGAAGCCTGGCTGTTCTGGGAACGCATTACGCCACCGTCAGGGAATTTTCCGCGGGACTGGGCTGGAACGCTCTTGCGGTCGCTTTGATCGCAGGTTTTTACATTCCGGCAGTAATACCGGCAGCCCTTTTTTTCGCATGGATCAGCGCGGGTGCGAGAATCGCGATGCAGAACACTGGTCTGACACATGAAGTAGCATCTGTTGTACAGGCTATTATTTTCTTTTTATCAACCAGTTTGGTTATCAGAAATATTTTTTCGCGGAAGGGGAATAAGTAAACATGGAAAGTTTTTTCCCCGTCCTTAGAAGCGCGGTTACAATAATGACTCCGCTCCTGTTCGCCGCGGCAGGAGGATTATTTCCGGCTCTTGCCGGCGTATTAAACATTGCTCTTGAAGGTCTTCTTCTCGCAGGAGCTTTTACATCTTTGGCTGTGTTTTACTATACAGGTAGTGCCGCTGCTTCTATTATAACCGCAGTAACCGCAGCGATGCTTCTCTCGCTAATCCATGCTTTTACCGCTTTCAAATTAAAGGCGGATTTATTTATTACAGGGCTTGCAGTTAATCTTCTTTCAGGCGGATTGTGCATTGTGCTTTCAGATAAATTGTTCAATACCAGGGGAGTAACCGCATCCTCAATTGTTTTTGGCCTTGTAAACCGGTATTTCCTGGCTGGTCTTATTTTGCTTCTGCTCTCATGGCTTGTTATTTATAAAACTCCCTTTGGCTACAGGCTTCGCGCCTGTAATAAAGACTCTGAAGCATTACTTTCGCTTGGCATTAAACCGCTAACTTATAAAGTATGCGCCTTTTTAATATCCGGCTTTTTCTGCGGACTTGGCGGCTCATTTTTGAGCCTGAACCTGGGTGCGTTTGTTCCAGGGATGTCAGCAGGTAAGGGATGGATAGCTCTGGTTATAATCTTCCTTGGAGGGCGGAAACCGCAGGGAATCCTCATGGCAGCCTTCATTTTTGGTCTGGCTGAGGCTTTTTCCAATCACGCTCAGGGATTTTGGAACCTTCCTTCCGATATTATCCTCGCTTTTCCGTATATTATTACATTAATCGCCATGATTATCGCGTCTGCCGCTCCTTTTTCGGGAGAAGAAAAGAACTAAAGCTGGATATTTCTATTAATCTAATTATTTTACTTCATATAATAAATATATACATAATTTATAAATATATTCCATTGAAATACAATAAAATTATTGATAATATTCCATAGGTTCTTGATAACCTTTTTTCAATGAAAGTGAGGTATTAAATGTTGGATATCGGTCAGGTTCACCAGACAGAATATGAGCTTGATAACGACCGATCAATCATCGCTATAGCAGAATCACCGGGGAGAATTCATTTTTTAGGCGATCAAGGCGATCCCGCAGCCGGTTTTTTTCTATCCGGGGCTATCGATCGCTATATTCAGGTAGCAGTAAGCCCCCGAAAAGACAATTCATTCCGCTTTTTTGCCGCTGATCTAGGCGAAAGGAAGCGAAGTACCCTGGTAAATTTAAAATATAAACGTGAAGACAGGTGGGCAAACTACTTAAAAAGCGCGATTTTCTTGTTTAATGAACTTGGATACCCGATGAAAGGCATGAATTTTTCTTTCTGCGGTGATATTCCACAGCAGGTAGGGTTTGCCTCTTCAACGGCGATAGAAATTGCGGCAGCGGTTGCGCTCAAAAGTCTATTGCATGTACAGATAAATGAAATGGTTTTGGCGCAAAAACTCCATGACGCCCACAATCGTTTTTTCGGCAATGAGGCGTCTCTGGCGGATTACCAGATATGTCTTTTATCGCGAAAGGATCATTTTATTTTTATTGATATTTCCGCTCAGGAAGTTATAAAAATAAAATCACCGTTTTCCCGTTTCAGGTTCTTGCTTGTGGATTCCCGTGTTCCGCGAATGGGCTCGGAAAGTGAATTGAGCGCCCGCAGAACCGACACTTTAAAAGGGCTTGAACTTCTTTCGCAAAAAATGGAAGGAGTAAGCTATAAAGATTTTGCGTCTACAGATCTTCTGGAAGCATTGGGTAATTTTCCGGAACAGATTAGAAGGCGGAGCCTTCATATAGTTGAAGAAATACGCAGGGTTAAAGACGGATGCGACGCTTTACAGCGCAGCGACCTCGCATCCTTTTCTAAAATTATTTTTCATTCTCACGAGAGCCTAAGGGATCTTTATGAAATTAGCTGCCCGGAGATTGACTGGCTTGTAAAACGCGCCCAGGAAATTGAAGGCGCCGCAGGTTCCCGCATGACAGGTCATGGATTTGGGGGATGCACATATACAATTATCCGCCGCGAACTTGTAGATGAGTATAAAGGAAGGCTGGACGAATATGAGAGAATCTTCGGTTTCCGTCCGGCTATTTATGAAATTAAACTTGCAACAGGAGCGAGAGTGGTTGCTCTGCGCAAATAAAAATTCATGACAACAAGAGAGGTTTATGCAAATACTGCTTACAAATGATGACGGCGTTTCATCTCCCGGGATAACCATGCTTGCCAAGTCCCTGAGAGATTCAGGACACAGGGTTTTTTTGGTCGCTCCGGACACTAACCGGTCGGGAAGTTCTCATTCAATTACTTTTTTGAATAAACCGTGTAAATTAACTGAAATCGCCGAGGATACATGGTCATGTTCGGGAACCCCTGCCGATTGCATTATCGTTTCCCTTTTGGGCGGAATTAATAAAATTGATCTAATAGCGGATGACGGCAGATTAATTCTTGATAAAGCGCCCGATTTAATTTTATCCGGCGTTAATATCGGGGCCAACCTGGGCACAGATATTATTTATTCAGGAACCGCCGCCGCGGCAAGGCAGGGCAGTATTTTCGGCATTCCGTCCGTAGCATTGTCGCTTGTTGAACATAAGGGGCTGTGGCATTGGGATCCTGTCATAGAATTTATTACAGAGAGACTTACAGAGATATTGGGATTATGGAAAGCCGGTGCTTTTGTAAACATTAACTTTCCCAACACCGGAAAAAAGCCCGCAGCTCTTGTTCCTTCTTTTCCCTCCATGCGTTATTATAATGATCGTATTGTAAATTTTGCCGCTCCTGACGGGAAACTGTACTGTTTTGCTAAATTAGGCTTAACAACATCTCCGGGTGAAAGCGGCAGGATAGAAGAAGGCTCAGATTGGGATCAGATTTCAAAAAATAACGCGGCATTCAGTATAGTTCAGTCCCAGCCGTCTGTTTTGCATAATCAGACGTAATAAATTCATGAGGTAAAGCATGGATAGCGCGAAAAGTGGCGACAATAAACAAAACCGCGTTTTTGAAAAACTTCAGGAAGGGATAAAATTATACCGTTTAAAGGACTGGGACAAGGCCCTGCAGGAATTTTTATCAAAAGATACCGACAGTTTGAACAGTGATGAGCGGATGGAACTAAGCTATTATCTTGGATTGTGTTATACGAAACTGGGCCAGTATGAAGACGCTCTTGTCTTTCTGGAACAGGTTGTTACAACAGGCGAAGATATAATGCGGGTTTATCAGTGCCGCATGACTTTGGCGTATATTTATGTAATTACAAAACGCATAAAAATGGCCGAGTTCGAGCTGAAAAGGCTTCAAAGCAGCGGACTTGAATCATCCTTGCTTTACAATACCCTCGCTTATGCGGCATTGCTTCAAAAGAAAAATAAAATCGCCATAGAGCTGTATGAAAAAACCCTGGAGATCGATTCAAATAACGCGACCGCAATGAATAATATGGGTTTTATTCTGGCTGATACAGGCGCAGATGTAATGCGCGCCCTTCGCCTTTGCAGAAAAGCGGTCGATTCAAAACCACAGAGCGCGGTATACATCGATTCCCTTGGCTGGGCATATTACAAAAGCGGCGAAATTCTTGAAGCCCGTACATGGCTGCGCAGGGCTCTTGAAATGTCGCCTGACGAAAAAGCCATTCAGAGGCATTTGCAGATTGTCACAGGAGAAAAACTGTGATTGTGAATAAAGCGTTTTTTGTTCTAACGGTTTTTTTCCTGACTGTTTCTCTTAACGCGCAGGATGAATTGCTTCGCAGCGGGCCTGTAACAGGCGGGACTGGTGCCGGCGCCATTACCGCCGCTGAAGAGTTCAGGCTTGGCGTGCATGCGTATAACAGGTTTGCGTATAACGAAGCGATTTTATCCTTTGAACGCGCCCTTTCCTTCAGTCCCGGGGAAGCGATCATCCTTGACTGGCTGGGAAGAGCGTATTACCGCTCGGGTTTTGAGGAAATCGCTTTAAGGCAATGGCGGGCAGCTTTTGACATTTACGGCAGAAACACAGGGGTCGGCATGTTGCTTGGAAGCCGGATAGAAACTGTGGCAAACCGCCGTGTTCTTATGCCGTTTGCGAATGACGGAGTGCGTTATGTTGAAGCGGGAAGGTATCCCGGAAGATATGATAATATTATTCTGTACCGTCAGCCGACATCGGTATTAAGCAATAACGACGGCTCCGCGTGGGTGGTAGCTTACGGCAGCAATGAACTTGTTAGAATTGATGTAAACGGAATAATCAGGGACCGGAAACGTGGCCCCATGAATGGTTTTGACAGGCCTTATGATATCGTGCGCGGAACTGACGGAAGGCTCTATGTATCCGAATACCGTGGCGGTAGGGTTAGCATTCTAAATTCAAACGGGGACTGGCTCTCTTATATTGGTTCCAGGGGATTGGGAAACGGTCAGTTTGTCGGACCCCAGAATCTTACAATCGATGAAGACGGTTATCTGTATGTAGTTGATTACGGAAACAGGCGCATATCAAAATTCGATCCTGACGGCGCGTTTATTCTTTCATTTGGGCAGAGAAGCGCTTTTTTTCCCGGTTTTCTCTCTCCTACTGGAATTGCCGCCGGAGACGGCAGAATCTACGCTGCGGATAATTTGGCAAGGGCGGTTTATATGTTTGATCCCAACGGCAATTACCTCGGCAGGCTCGCCGCTGAAGGTTTAAAAGGACCTGAAAGCCTGAGGTTCCAGTCCGATGGGATGATCCTTGCAGCGGATACCAATAGAATCCTTTTAATTGAACCGCACAGCGCCATTGTCCGCGAACTTGGGCTTGCAGGCAATGACAGGACGCGGATAATATGCGCAGACCTTGACAGAAACGGCAATGTGTTAGCTGCAAATTTTGACGCCAGCGAAGTTACGGTAATGACGCGCTTTGAAGATCTCGCGTCCGGCCTCTTTGTGCAGATAAGGAATATTTACGCTGAACGTTTCCCGGCGGTAACCGTTGAATTCACAGTAGAAGACAGGCTGCGCCGTCCCATTCTGGGACTGGACACAAATAATTTCCTGATTACAGAAGACGGTGTAACCGCTGCGAACCAGGTCTTTCTCCTTCCCGGCAACCGTTATTCAGGTGCAGATGTTTCCATCCTTGTTGAAAGATCGGAAGTAACGGCGAATATGCGCGATGACCTGAGCGCGGCATCCCGCGACATCAGCCGGGCGTTAAGCGAAATGACAAACGCAAAGGTAATTTCTGTTGTTTCAGCCGCCGCCCAGCCGCGCCGCGAAATTCATGATGTATCGCTTGAAAACGCAATCAGGGGAAGCTCTGACTCCTTCAGTCCGCGCTGGCGTTTTGATCTTGGGCTGCGTCTTGCCGCGACGGATCTCCTTAGCGCTGCTCCCAAACGGTCTGTTTTATACATCGGCTCAGGCGCTCTGGGGGATATGGCTTTTGAACAGTACAGCCTGTCGCAGATGGCAAGCTATCTTGCGAATAACGGTATTGTGTTTAACGCTGTAATTGTTGGCGGCGGCCAAATATCCGCATCAATAGAATATTTATGCAGGGAAACCGGAGGAAAGACGATGCACCTTTACCGCTCCCAGGGGATTGGCTCTCTTGTTAAAAGCATGGCAGACATTCCTTCAGGTTCGTACAGTTATACATATACTTCACAGCGGCCCACAGACTTCGGCAGAGCCTGGCTCCCGTTTGATGTTGAAGTCTACCTGATGGAACGCTCCGGCCGCGATAATACCGGCTACTTCCCGCCGCTTGAATGACAGTAATTTGCTATTATTTATCATTGTAATGTCCGCCGCATTGGACAATGATTATTTTCTCATTTTCTATTTTATAGATAATACGGTTTACGTCATCAATGCGTCTGCTCCAATAGCCTTGTTTGTCACCTTTTAACGGCTCAGGTTTTCCTATACCGGTAAATGGCTGCCTGTCAATATCTTTAATTATGTCGTTAATTCGTTTTAATGTCTTTTTATCCTGTGATTGCCATATTACATACTCAACCCATGCTTTATCATGCCATATTTTATTCATCTTCTATCAACTCATGAACTGAGATGTTTTTGTCAGCTTCGACATCAGCTATTCTGCGAGCCAGTTCTGTTTGATTTTTTTCATTGAAAAATGGGTCATATATTTCAAAAGGAATTTTTCCCTGCCGTAATGCCTGACGCGCGAAGATATTAAACGCAGTAGATAAATTCATACCAAAATCATTAAACATTTTTTCCGCATTTTCTTTTACATCTCTGTCAAGCCGAATTGTGACGTTTATAGTTTCTGTCATTTAAATACCTCTACGATCTATCATATCGCTTTTATTCGTGCAAATCAAGTGCAGTGCACGAAATGATAAATACTCATTATTATGATTTTTCTGCTGTCTATTCCGTTCTTGAATCATTCCTCACTTAACCAATTCCTGATTTTGCAAAGCTTCATCAATCAATGGCTCCAGTTCCAGCGTTTCGTATATTGTATTTGCTTCGGTTACATTGCCGTGTAAAACAGGGTGGGGCGGGGTGAAAAGGACGCAGCAGTCTTCATAAGGTTCAATGGATGTTTCAAAGGTGCCGATTTTTTTTGCTTTCAGGATAATATCTTCTTTACTGAAACCGATGAGCGGGCGAAGGACGGGTAGTTTTATACGGCTTTGAGTGCAGTTCAGATTTTCTATTGTCTGGCTTGCTACCTGGGAAAGGCTTTCTCCTGTAATCAGGCATTTGCTTTTTGTTTTATCTGCAGTTTTTTCCGCCGCTTCCATCATGGCCATGCGCAGGAGTATCGTTGTCCACGGCGGGGGAGCGCGTTCTTTTATGCGCATCTGCACTTTAATAAAATTTAATATATACAGGCGAATCCCCATGCAGTACGAGCCTGTAATACCGGCAAGGCGCATTACTTTTTGTTTCGCTTCAAGCGATGTATATGGGTATGCGTGAAAATGTATCGCGTCAATGTTCATGCCCCTGCATGCCATTAGAAAGCCCGCGACAGGAGAATCGATTCCTCCCGATAAAAGCAGCAGCCCCCTGCCCGCCGATCCGGCGGGAAGACCGCCAAGTCCTTTTTTACTTCCTGAATAGACATAGGCCTTTTCACGGATTTCAACTTTAATGATATCCTGCGGGTTGTGAATATCAACTTTTAAACCGCCTATAGTTTCACATACCGCGTCTCCTGCCTGGCAGCAAATTTCGTAGGAGTTAACAGGAAAACTTTTATCTGTTCTTCGCGCTTCAATCTTAAAAGTTTTTACGCCCATGTTGGATAGTTTTCTCCCTTCTTTAATACATGCGTGCAGTACATCTTCAATTGTTTTGGGACAGGCTGCGGTTTTTGCCCAGCCTGATATTCCTGTCAGGCGGGAGAGGACGCTTTCTATTGTTTCGGATTTTTCTTCAGAGGCTTCAATGTAAAAACGGCCGTCTGTGGTTTTTAATTTAGCATCTGATTCCGGGCCAAGCATACCAAGAATATTTCGTTTCAGGATATTTTCAAAATTTTTTCTGTTTCCGCCTTTCAGCGAAAGTTCGGCTGGTTTTAAAAGCCATGTCTTTACAGGAATTTTAATACCTCCGTAATAGCTTCAAGCAGTAAATCGATCTCCTCTTCGGTTGTTGACCAGCCCTGAGAGATGCGAATGCCTTCCATTTGTAATTTTTCGCTTACTCCCATCGCGAGCAGAACAGGCCGCTGCGGCGACGATGATGAACATGCGGATCCTGTAGATACCGCGAACCCAAGATCGTCCAGCGCGCGCGCCATAACTTCTCCCGGTACATAACTGAAAGCCGCCTGCAGAATATATGGAGAGAACTGATCTTCACATTCCGCCCGTTCCGCGGGAATTAAAACACACCTTTTCATGCCGCAAAGCCCGGATATTAATCTCTTCCATCTGGTTTTGGCGCGCGCATACTGTTCATCACTGTCATTTGTTATTTGCTCTTTAGTCTTTGATAAAGAGTATTTTTCCAGGCAGCAGGCAAGCCCGGCCGCTCCGCCTGTGTTTTCAGTGCCGCCCCTGATTCCTTTTTCCTGGCCGCCTCCTGAATAAAAAATTTCCAATGGACGGCGCAGGTACAAAAGTCCAATTCCACGCGGACCGCCGATTTTGTGGGCGCTTATAGAAGCTGAGTCTATATCCCAATCCATTATGTTAACCGGAATTTTTCCTATAGCCTGCACAAGATCGCAGTGAAAATGAACCGGAGCGTTTCCTGCGCTCTGATTGCGAATAACATCCCGAAGGGACGGGATATCCGTTACAGCTCCTGTCTCATTGTTAACTGACATAACGGAGATAAATCTTGCATCGCTGTATTGGGCAAGCGCTTTTGTGAGCGTTTGCGCGTTTACCCTGCCGGATGAGTCCACCGCAATCCTGCCGACAGGTTTTCCCATTTTTTCAATGGATGCCATTCCTTCCCTTACTGAAGAATGTTCGGTCAGGGAAGAGATAATCCTGCCTGAACTTTTCCGTGTTAAAACGGAAAAAAGCGCGATACTGTTGGATTCAGTTCCGCCTGATGTAAAAAACAGCTTTTCAGGAGGAACGTTAAGCGCAACCGCGCAGTGGCCGCGTGCGTCTTCCAGGCTTTGTTTCGCCGCGCGGCCTTCGCTGTGTAAAGACGAAGGGTTCCCGAACGGAGCGCACAGACGCGGCGTTTCACATGGAGCGGAGGCGGCCCAGTCAAAATAATGACGCTTTACAGGCAATTTATTTAACACCCCTATATATTAAACTTGACCTACAAAAAAGTCACTCCTAAAGCGCGCGTAAAACTCAACCGGCTCCTAATGGCCACGGCCGTTTATGACCCTGAAAGGGATTTGCGCAGCCTGCATTTAATAATTTTTGAATATTCTGTAGGTCAGGTTTAGTCTATATAGCGGGGGAACCTTCTGAATCAGGGATTTGAGCCTGTTGAGTCTTCTTTTTGATATTCGCTTTTCGATTCATGTAGTGAATAGCGATAAAAAATATCAGTACAATTAAATATACGGATCCAAGAACAAACAGGGAGATGATGCCCTGCAAACGCACTGCGGTGAATGTGAGTATTCCGATAATTATTTGCAGAATAAAAATTATTGAAATAACTCCCCTGGCGCCGAGTCCAAGGTTCATCAGTTTATGATGCAAATGGGACTTATCGGGATTGTATATTTTTTTGCCATCCCTGATTCTGCGCCAGACTGACGCTGTAGTGTCAAATATCGGGATTGCGAAGAGAGCTGCGGCATAAAAAACAGGCAGAGTGTCAGGGTTGTTGCTCTCCTTCATTACGGGCAGCAAGGCTAAAGTAAAGCCAAGAAACTGGCTGCCGCCGTCTCCCATAAATATTTTCGCCCTTGGAATTGGCGCGTTCAGAATAAGAAATCCAATAAGCGTTCCAAAGAGACTGACGCAGAGAATTACTGATTTCGGTATATCGGTTGTAAATGAAAAGAAGATCAAACCCAGAAAAAATACTATAAGAGCCGAAAGACCTCCAGCAAGACCGTCCACTCCGTCAATTAAATTAACGGCGTTTGTAAGCCCTACCACCCATAAAAATGTTATCGGAAAAGTCCAAAAACCAAGATCGGTGAAAATACCGTCCCCGATATATACCAGCCTGTCAAAATTAAATCCGCTTATAATTACGCATAATGCAGCGGCGAACTGCAGAAGTATTTTGAAACGCGGCGACATTGGACGGAAATCGTCAAAAACTCCGGATACCAGCATAAATAACATCGCCGCAACGCATGGAATAAAACGCAGAACATTAACGCCTGATCTTGTGTAAAAAACGCTTATACCCGCCATAATTACGAAGAACGCAAAAGCAAAACCAATGCCTCCCAGGCGCGGCACATTTCCTGTATGAATCTTGCGTTCATCAAGATGATCATACCATCCCTTTCTGTGCGAAAGTTTTAAAACTGCTAATACGGAAAGAAAGGACAGAACTGCAGAAACAGCAAATGTAAAAAATATCATCATCAATTTTTAATACCTTATATTAATTGCTCATGTTTTCAATACAGACTACTATAAAAAAAAAAATAAATAAAGTACTATTCGGTAATAACGGAGAAAATAAATGCTTGTACTTAAATTCGGCGGAACGTCCGTGGGGAGTCCGCAGGGAATTGTCCGTATTATGGACATTTTAAAGGATAAAGATCACAGTCTGCAGGGTCAAATTGATGTTCCCGCAGTGGTAGTTTCCGCTTTTTCCGGGGTAACAAACACTCTTATCGATATATCCGCTGCCACAGCCGACGGAAAAGCTTTTCAGGAACAATTGCTCTCCCTTTGTGAGCGTCATAAGGATTGCGCATCTCATTTTCTAAAGGGCGCTGAAAGGAAAAAAGCTGTAAAAAACATTGAAAATAGCATAACAGAGCTGTCGCGGATACTGGACGGCGTATCTCTATTGGGCGAATTGTCGGATCGCAGCCTTGACTTGATAATGAGCTTCGGGGAAAGGCTCAGCGCGTCCCTTTTGGCTCAAATTTTTACCGTAAATGGCATTGAATCAGCCTATTTGGATGCAAGAATACTGGTAAAAACAGATTCCAACTTTGGCAGAGCAATGGTTTTATCAAAAGAAACCGAGGATAATATACGTTCTTTTTTTAAAGATTCCAAAAAAACGCTCCAGGTGATTACAGGTTTTATCGGCTCGACAGCGGAAGGAAATACAACCACTGTAGGCAGGGATGGATCGGATTTAACCGCCGCTGTTTTTGCCTCTGCTCTGAATGCCAAAAAGCTTGAAATTTGGAGCGATGTAGACGGTATTCTGACCACTGATCCAAAACATGTAAATGAAGCCTTCCGCATAGAGGAGATTTCCTATACCGAAGCGATGGAGATTTCCCATTTTGGCGCAAGGGTGCTTTTCCCTCCGTCTGTAAAACCCGCTCTGGAAAAAGGCATCCCGATTATTATTAGAAATACTTTTAACCCGTCCTGCGAAGGAACCCGGATTGTGAAAAACGCATCCTTTGGAAAATTTCCCATACGCGGGATAAGTTCCATAAGTAATACCGTATTAATCAGGGTTCAGGGAACGGGAATGGTAGGCGTAGCTGGTTTTTCCGCCAGGGTCTTCGGCGCTCTTGCGCGCAAAGGCATAAGCGTTATGCTGATAACGCAGAGTTCAAGCGAATATTCAATATGCTTCGCAGTTCTCCCGGAAGAAGCGCAAAACGCCGAATCAGCGTTAAAAGAAGAATTTGTACACGAGATTCGCGGCGGTTCGATTGACAAGCCGGTTGTCGAAAAGGATCTTTCCATAATCGCTGTCGTAGGCGCTGCCATGAAAAATACTTCCGGTATTTCAGGAAGGGTTTTTCACGCGCTTGGCCGCAACGGCATAAATATTATCGCGATAGCTCAAGGGTCATCTGAAACAAATATTTCGGCTGTTATTTCCAGGCAGGATGAAGGCAAGGCTCTTAACGCGATTCATAACGCGTTCTTCTTCGCCGTTCACCGTTCTGTCAATCTGTTCCTGATCGGCGCGGGAAACATCGGCGGCACACTGCTTGATCAAATCGCGCAAACCCGCGAAAAGCTGGAAGAACATGACATGATAAAAATAAATTTGATAGGAGCCGCCGCCTGGGATAAAATGATCTTTTCACAAGCTGGGCTTGATCCGAAAAAGACAAGGAAAATGTTAAATGAAACCGGAAAAGTTGACGGCGCTGAAAATTTTGATCTTGGCGTTTTTATTGATAGAATGGCTTCATATAACCTTCCCAACACTTGTTTTTGCGATTGTACCGCAAGCGATGAGCTTGCGGCCACTTATGAAAAAATACTGCAGTATTCAATACCTATCGTTACGCCGAACAAAAAAGCGAACGCCGGCTCTCTCGCTTACTATAAAAAACTGATTTCATACTCAAGAGGGAGAGGAATTCCCTATTTATATGAATGCACTGTAGGCGCGGGTTTGCCTGTTATATCCACCCTGCGCGATCTGTACCTGTCAGGCGACAAGGTGCGCAGAATTGAAGCTGTGCTGTCCGGAACTTTAAGCTTTATCTTTAACAATTTTGACGGTTCAAAATCTTTTTCCGCCCTTGTCCGCGAAGCGAAGGCGAAAGGTTACACTGAACCCGATCCGCGGGACGATTTGAACGCGATGGACGCGGCCCGCAAAGCTTTGATCCTCGCGAGGGAATGCGGTCTTCCCATGGAATTCGCGAATGTTAAAATAGAACCTATACTTCCCCCCGCCTGTTTTAAAGCGAAAGACATTGAAACCTTTTTTACCGAACTTGAAAAATCAGACGATGATTTTGAAAAACGCCGCGCTAAAGCCGCTTCGGAAGGCAAATGTCTGCGATATGTCGCGGTAATTGAGGACGGAAAAGCAAAACTGTCTTTGCGCAGCGAAGAAGAGGGAAGCCCTTTCCGTTCGCTGGTTGACAGCGATAACATCGTGGTAATTACGACAGATCGTTATTCGAAACTCCCGATGGTAATAAAAGGCCCGGGGGCCGGCGCGCAGGTTACCGCCGGAGGAGTGTTTGCTGACATTGTAAGGACTGCGAGGGTGCTGGTTTGAGCTTGCGGGAGATTATTAAATGCCAATCGCTGAACAGGTAAAAAACGCGCTTTCTTCCTCTTCGATGATCCGCAGGATGTTTGAAGAAGGCATTCAGCTAAAAAAAATTCACGGCGCGGACAATGTTTTTGATTTTTCACTCGGAAATCCTGATATCGATCCGCCGAAAACTTTTCATGATGTTTTTGTTAAACTCGCGCAGGAAGACGAAAGGGGATCACATGGGTATATGCCCAACGCCGGTTATCAGTATGTCAGGGAAATACTGGCTAAAAAAGTTTCCAGAGAGCAGAATGTAAATATTGACGGCTCCCATATTGTGATGGCGGCAGGTGCTGCGGGAGGACTTAATACGGTTTTCAGGACAATCTGCAATCCAGGCGATGAAATAATTGTTACGCGTCCTTTTTTCATGGAATACCGCGCCTATGCGGCTAACATGAACGCAAAATTAGTGGAAGTTGACGCACTTGAAAATTTTAATCCTGACATAAACGCCATTGCAAATGCGTTATCTGAAAAAACCGCCGCAGTTCTGATTAACTCCCCCAATAATCCAACGGGAAAAATATATCCTTCATCTGTTCTTGATGCCCTCAGTTCACTCCTTACGGAGCATGGAAAAAAGACAGGACGTTTTCCGTACCTTGTTTCCGATGAGCCTTACCGTGACATCGCGTACACTTGCGATGTTCCGCCTGTTTTGAGCTGTTACAGCGAATCGATAGTTGTAAGCTCATATTCAAAGAGCCTGTCTCTTCCGGGAGAGCGTATCGGTTATATCGCCGTATCTCCTTTAATATCAGACAGGGATGATCTTGTTAACGGATTAATCTACTGCACAAGGGTTCTGGGTTTTGTTAACGCTCCTGCATTGATGCAAAGAATTGTCGCTTCTCTTACAGAAGAACGTGTTGATGTTTCAATTTACGCGCGCAGGCGGGAAGCTTTTATAAAAATTTTAAATGAAGCGGGAATTGAATACATTAATCCAGAAGGAGCGTTCTATCTTTTTTGCAAAGCGCCTGCAAAAAGAAAAGGCAGGAATGAGAAAAGAGTAAATGAAATTGATGACAAGGCGTTTACGGAACATTTGAAAAAGTTTTTAATTTTGGGAGTGCCAGGTTCCAGTTTCGGCAAACCAGGCTGGCTTCGTTTCGCCTATTGTGTCGATGAAAAAATTATCAGCGCTTCCGGTAACGCGTTCAAAACCGCGATGGAGAACTGGTAAGTATCCGTATATGTATTGAAACATTAATTTTTTTCCAATATACTGAGGATAAATCCTGAAATTGGAGAAAACAATGACAGAAGAAATCCTTGTTATTACAGAAAATGTTAAGGATGGAATATGCAGGCTAGTCGCCAAGGGACGCATAGATTCCCACAGCGCTGATATCCTGCTTTATAAACTGGAAAATATCCTCAATGACGGACAAACTGCTGTAATCCTTGATATGGCGCAGGTTGAGTATCTCAGCTCAATGGGAATAAGGGTTATATTAAAAACATATAAACAGCTTAAGGAAGCCGGCGGAACATTTTTCATTGAACGTCCGTCCGAAATAGTTAAAAATGTTTTAGGCATGGCGGCGTTAAAAGATATGCTGGTCGCATAATGATCTTTGTTATGCGCTCCATAAGGGCGAAAATTTTAATAATCGTTCTGGTTTTTATTTCACTAATGGGCGCTGCGTTTGTTCTGTATTCCATGGCGGCTACCGTAAATTATAAGCAGATTCGCCTGGAAGGAATTGAAAAAACTGTTGAGTATGAAACTGAAAAAGTAAACAGAATTATAGGTGAGATTGAGCAGGCTGCGATTTTTTATTCAATTGGAGGCTTATTCTCTTTTCAGTCCGGCTCGCAGGAATTCTCACAGAAATTAACTGTAGAATACCTGAACAGTTTTCCCGCTTTGACAGGCGGCGGCATCTGGTTTGAGCCTTATGCATTTGCGCCTGACATGGCGAGAGCTGGTTTTTACGCGTACTATGATAAAATCGCCATGAAGGCGCGCTTTGACGATACATTTAATATTAATGAATACGATTACCACAACAGGAGCTGGTACAGGGAGATAATCGGAGACACTGCGCGGCCGTTTCATGTGGCATGGACAAGGCCGTATTTAGATGATTCCGGCTCATTCAGTATGATGACCACAGCGGGTTGCGGCATCTTTGATGAAAATAAAAAATTAATCGGAATATCAACTGTAGACTGGGAAATACATGATGTAGTCATGGAATTAAACAGCATAAAACCTACCAGAAACAGTTTTGTATTGCTGTGCGTTCCTGAAAAAGATTATGTAATATCAAGCACTCGCACAAACAGCGTGACAGGCGCGTCCCTTAACAGTATTCCCTGGGATATAACCGCAGATATTTTTTCATTTAACGGTATTGAGTATATGCGCTTTGGCAGGTATATGGACAATGGCTGGCTTCTTTCAATTCAAATTCCCGTGAATGAAATATTCGCGGAAGTTGAAAGGCAGAACAACCGCTTTTCAATGCTTATAGCGTTTTTATCGGTAGCAATGCTTTTATTGGCTTTTCTGTTAATTTCAAAACTGATCAACGCTCCGATAAAACAGCTAACAAATGATGTTTCTCAGCTTGCCCTGGGCAATCTTGATACGCAGATAAAAATTAAATCCCGCGATGAACTTGGCAAGTTCGCGGATGTATTCAATAAAATGACGCGTGACCTAAAAGAATCAATCGAGGAAATGGCAAGAGAGCGCGCGGAGAAAGAAAGGATCAGCGCGGAATTAAGCATCGCGGCTGAAATACAATCCAGCATGATCCCATGTATTTTCCCGCCCTTCCCTGACAGAAAAGAATTTGATCTTTACGCTTCCATGCTTCCGGCAAAAGCGGTAGGCGGTGACTTTTATGACTTCTTTTTTATTAACAGGGACAATCTTGTAATTGTTATCGCCGATGTTTCCGGCAAGGGAGTGCCGGCCGCCTTGTTTATGGTAATCACAAAGACGCTGATAAAAAATTGCAGCGCCTGCAAGAGTCCCATGGCTGTATTTGATTCAGTGAACAATAAACTCTGCGAGGGAAATGACACCGGAATGTTTGTTACATCTTTTATTGGTTTTTATAATATTCCGTCCGGAAAATTGACCTATGTAAACGCCGGGCATAATCCGCCGCTAATAAAAAGAAAGGGCGGAGACTATGAATTTCTTAAAACAGATCCGTGTCTTGTTCTGGCGTTTTTAAGGGATACAAAATATAAGGAAGAAGAAATTTTTCTTGAATCAGGCGATATTATTTATTTATATACAGACGGCGTAACTGAAGCGATGAATCAAGAGAAAGAATTATTCACGGAAACGCGTCTTGTTTCCGCCCTGAATAAAAATAAGGAATTAAACCCAAGAGATCTGCTTTTTGCCGTAAAACAGGAAGTTGACAATTTTTCATCCGGCGCGGAACAGACAGATGACATTACGATGCTTGCTTTGCAGATAACAAATTATGAGCCAAAGATGGATAGCGGGTTAATTTTCGAGAAAGAGATCAGCATAGAAGCGAAGATTGATAATCTTGACAGAGTGCTGAATTTTATTAACTCCGTGTTAAAAAAACACGAGTATCCTTCTGATTTGCAGAATGAAATTGATATCGCGGTAGAAGAAATTTTTGTAAACATTGCGAATTACGCCTATAAACCATTAAACGGCAACGCCTTTATATCAATCTTCGCTAATGATAAAACCATCATAAAATTTGAAGACACCGGAATGCCCTACAACCCTCTTGAACAATCCAACCCCGATTTTGACAAACCTCTGACCGCACGCGAAATCGGCGGTCTTGGCGTCTTTTTGGTCAAAAAAATCATGGACACAGTTGACTACGCCCGTGTTGACAATAAAAATGTACTGATTATTACCAAAGATCATTGAACTTTATTTTCTTTAATTTGTAAGGTAGTTCCGGAAACTCTTGTTTTCTTCCGATTATTTGTGCTAGACTTCTCTTACAGGACACTCTTTAATTGTGTCTGAAGCAATTTCATCTTTGCTGGTTGTTCCCGTCTTTTTATGTTTTTTGGAGTTTTGTAAAATGCTCTTTAGAAAAGGTTCTATATAAAAAATAATTTGCCTTTTGAGGCAAAAGGAGTGAAATAATGGCAGAGACCAGGTATGAACCGGTAACAGACCCGCAAAGCCTATCCCTATGCCTCGCGAGAATCCGTAAAGCCCAGGCGGCTTACGCGACATTCAGCCAGGAACAGGTAGACAGGATCTTTTTCGCGGCAGCCCGGGCGGCGGCAAAGCAGCGGATTCCATTGGCAAAAATGGCGGTAGCTGAAACCGGTATGGGGATTGTGGAGGATAAGGTAATCAAAAACCTCTATGCTTCCGAGTACATCTACAACGCCTACAAAAACGAGAAAACCTGCGGCGTTATTGAGGATGATCCGGCTATGGGTTATACGCGGATTGCAGAACCTATCGGCATGGTAGGAGCGGTAATACCTACCACCAATCCCACATCTACGGCGATTTTTAAGACGCTTATTTGTCTTAAAACGCGGAACGGTATTATCATATCACCGCACCCGCGTGCAAAAGCCAGTACCAACGCGGCGGCGAAAATTGTACTGGACGCCGCGGTAGAAGCGGGAGCGCCTGAGGGGATTATCGGCTGGATAGACGAACCAAGCCTGGAAATGACAAATATGGTAATGAAGGAAGCCGATACAATTCTTGCTACAGGCGGACCTGCCATGGTCAAATCGGCGTATTCATCTGGTAAACCCGCAATCGGCGTCGGAGCGGGCAACACTCCGGTAATAATCGCTGAAAGCGCTGACATTCTGTTGGCAGTTAACTCAGTCATCCATTCCAAAACTTTTGATAACGGTATGATATGCGCCTCCGAGCAGTCCGTGGTTGTTCTTGCTTCCGTCTACGACAAGGTAAAGGCGGAATTTACAAGGCGCGGCTGTTACTTCCTTAACCCGGAAGAGACCGAAAAGGTACGGAAAACGATCATAGTAAATCACGCGCTTAACGCGAAAATTGTCGGACAGAAGGCGGCGAAGATCGCCGAACTTGCCGGCGTGAAAGTTCCTGAGGCAACCAAGATCCTCATCGGCGAAGTTGAAAGCGTTGATTTGGCCGAAGAGTTCGCCCATGAAAAACTTTCCCCGGTACTGGCGATGTATAGAGCCGCGACCTTTGATGAAGCGCTAGATAAAGCCGACCAGTTGGTAAAGGACGGCGGCTACGGTCACACTGCCAGCATATATCTTAATCCGCAGACAGATTCTGAAAAGCTCACCGCTTTTTCAAACCGCATGAAAGCCTGCCGTATTGTGGTTAATACGCCGTCGGCTCACGGCGGTATCGGCGACCTGTACAACTTCAGACTGAAGCCGTCGCTCACTTTAGGCTGCGGCTCATGGGGCGGTAACTCCGTATCGGAGAATGTAGGCGTCAGGCATTTGCTTAATATCAAAACACTGGCGGCAAGGAGGGAAAATATGCTGTGGTTCCGTGCACCTGAAAAGGTGTATATAAAGAAGGGCTGCCTTCCTGTAGCCCTCGACGAACTGAAAAATGTAATGGGGAAAAAGCGGGCGTTTATCGTTACCGACCAATTCCTCTATAGCAACGGTTATACCAAACCAATTACCGACAAACTTGACAGTATGGGCATTGTCCACGATACGTTTTTTGATGTAGCTCCCGATCCGACTCTAGGCTGCGCGAAAATAGGCGCGAAACAAATGAGCACTTTCAAGCCCGATGTTATTATCGCACTTGGCGGCGGCTCCGCAATGGATGCGGGAAAGATCATGTGGGTTTTGTATGAGCATCCTGATGTTGACTTCGCCGATATGGCAATGCGTTTCGCGGACATCAGAAAGCGCGTGTATACCTTCCCCAAAATGGGCGAGAAGGCGTACTTCATCGCAATCCCCACTTCCGCCGGAACGGGAAGCGAGGTAACTCCTTTCGCGGTCATCACCGATGAAACCGTAGGAATGAAATATCCGCTCGCGGATTACGAGCTAATGCCGGACATGGCAATCGTAGACGCCGACATGCAGATGAACGCGCCAAAAGGTCTGACATCTGCTTCAGGTATTGACGCCGTAACCCATGCTCTTGAAGCTTATGCTTCGGTAATGGCAACCGACTACACAGACGGTCTCGCAATCCAAGCGTTGAAGGTCTGTTTCCAGTGGCTGCCCGTAGCGTACAACGAAGGCGCTGCAAACGCCGTTGCCCGCGAGAAAATGGCAAACGCCGCTACAATCGCAGGTATGGCTTTCGCCAACGCATTCTTGGGAGTGTGTCACTCGATGGCGCATAAACTCGGCGCGTTCCATCATCTGCCTCACGGCGTAGCAAACGCATTGATGATTTCGGAAGTACTGCGCTTTAACTCTGTTGAAGTTCCACCCAAAATGGGGACCTTCCCTCAATATGATCATCCCAAGACCTTAAGGCGTTACGCGGAAGTAACGGAGGCTATGGGGTTTGGCGGCAAAAATGATGAGGAAAAACTCGACAAACTTATTGAAGCTGTCGAGAAACTCAAAGATGCGATTGGCATTAAAAAGACCATCAAGGATTACGGCATCGACGAAAAGGATTTCCTCGCGCGATTGGACGAGATGAGCGAACAGGCTTTTGACGATCAGTGTACCGGCGCGAATCCGCGTTATCCGCTAATCGAAGAAATCAAAAAAATGTATCTTAACGCTTTCTACGGAAAGAAGGAGAAGGTGTAATG
>WQSN01000001.1 GCA_009787835.1 Treponema sp. | reverse complement strand
GCCAAAAGCGGCGAAAACTAGAGAAGCCGCTACCAGCTTTATTATCCCCTTTTTTTTGATAATCATTTTATCCTGTTCCTGCCGCATTTGAATGAAAAATACGGCAGGTTTCTTTAATCAGTATTTAGCGTCTAGATTCAATTTCCGCTGTCCAGCGATCAAGCAGTCTTTTTCTGTTCGCAGGATCTCCGTCCCATGCCATATCCTGATTAACTGTTTTTATTTGATCCAATGTCAGGGCAAGCGGATGAGTCGCGGCGCCGTCGCGGACAAGCACGAGATACCATTCGGTAAATATCCTTTGCGCTGATGATGAACTTAAAATCCAGTCATAAAGCCGCCTTGCCTCTACCTGTTCTCTTCCTCCCCTGATAAGAGACATGGATGCGAGCTCATAACCGGCTCCTTCCGACGGAGCGTTAATTTCGATATTGGCGCCGTTTGCTTTAAGCCTTACATGATCGTGGGCATAACCAATGGCGACGGGGATTTCACCTATCGCAAGGCTCTGTCCCGGAGACGATCCTGAACGGGTGTACTGATCAATATTGGCGTCAAGCCTTCTTAAATAATCGAAAGCCTGGTTTTCATTGCCATTGTTTACATATCTGATTGTTGTAAGCACATTGTATGCGGTGCCGGATGTGTTGGGATTAGCCATACGGATATGGCCTCTGTACTCGGGTTTTGTAAGATCCGCCCAGCTTTTTGGCGGAGTAAGGCCGAGGGTTCTTGCACGGTCAAGGTTAGTGGATATTACAAGAGGGCCGACATAAAGACCGACCCAGTAATTCTGGGGATCCCTGAACTCAGCCTTTGTATGAGTTGCTTCCCGTGAATTATATGGAGTGGTCAGATTTTTTCCTTTAGCGGTGATATGATCAAGGCCGACGCCTCCTACCCATATTGAAGCCTGAGGGTTAGCGCTTTCAGCTTCCATGCGGGCTACAGCCTCGCCGCCTGATAGCCGGACAAAATTTACCTTTATGCCTGTCTCTGCCTCAAAACGCTCAAAAAGTTCCTTTGCCAGTGGTTCTTCCAGCGTTGTATAAGCGGAAAGCGTACCTTGAGTGGATGACGGTCCTGATGAAAAATCCGATTGACCCAGAGCGAAAAGCGATCCCGCAATAAGTAAACATAAAATAAGAACGATTCCTTTTTTCATTAATTACCTCCGTATTAAAAAGAAAATTTTACTAATTATGCCATAATTCCAAAAAATATTCAATAAGAAACAGATTTATTTCGGCAAAACAGACGCATGTTTTTTTTATTTATATTTTCTGATTTATGGTTTAAAATTATTAAACAGGGGATGAAAATGATTAAAAGAAATTCTGATATGCAGCGGACTGTCAATCTGGAAACGCTTGATCTGCATTATGAAGATGAAGCGCCCGGATTTGGTTTTCCGCAAGGCGGCATATATTGCATCAACATGGATGATATTACCGCCCGAATTGCCGCTGTAAAAAACACAGTAAAGAAAATTAATTTAAACAATCAGAATGTTTTGACGGAAATACCTGATGTAATAGGGGAGTGCAGAAATCTTGAAGAACTTGATATTTCCAATACTGAAGTCTCTGAAATCCCCGGTTATATTTTTTCACTTCCCGCGCTGCGTTATATAAAAACATCTGTCTGCCCTCCCGCAGACATTGTCAACGCTGTAAATCTTGATGAACTGAATTTCTGGATAAACAGGGATGATAAATTCCCGCAGGAAATATGCGCTTTAAAAAAATTGCAAAAATTGACTGTCTGCATCAATGCTGATATTTCGCTTCCTGAAACTTTGTGTAATTTAAAAAACCTAAAGACGCTCAATGTATCTTTTCTCTCAGATACAATAAATTTTGTAAACTTCCCTGGATCTTTTTCAGGACACAAATCTTTAAAAAAAATTAAGATTAAATCCCTGTTCAGGTATAATGAAGGCAAGGTTTTGGATATGGAAAGGTTAACAAAAATTCTTGCTTCCTGTCCCGCATTTGAATCCCTTTCTCTTGATACTTTGGTAATCGATAATGGATACGATTATCTTTCGCGCCTTGTTAATCTAAAAAAACTCTCCCTTCGTCATCTGCAAACAGCGGATAACGGAAAAAACGCAACAGAGATCAATCCGCTGAAAGCCGTATCCGGGATGCGTAAACTTGAAAAGCTTGAAATATACGGCACAAAATTTAATTTAACAGAAATTCCTGATATATTTGGCAATATGGGCGATTTGCGCAAATTTACCTTTGTAGGGAACTTAGTGCAGAATATTCCGCCTTCGTTTTATAGTCTTGCCAATCTGACAGAAATAAGGATATACGGCACTGGAATTTCAGCGTTAGGTGAAAATATCGGAAATCTGCAAAAACTGGAGAAGATACTTCTGTTTGATAATTTATTCACATCGCTGCCGGAATCTATTTTCAGCCTGCCCTGCCTGAATACTCTTGATATAGGATGTAATAATTTTATTAGAAAAGAAATCTCCAGGATACGCAAAAATTTTAAGAATAAAATCAACTTCATGGCAAGCAATCAGGGGCATCAGAAAGAATATAAAAAATTGATTGCGATGAACAGCAGCTTTGATCAAGCAGGCAGTAACGCGGCGTATTATGATGTTTATATCAGGCAATGCCTTGCGGCGGTAAACGAGTATCCCCACGCGGTAAAACATGTGAAATTAAGTATATCCGACTATCAATACTATAATATTTGCGAAGAGGCTGTTAAAAAAAGCAGTTATGCGATAGAAGACGTCAATCCGGAAAAACTCGGCGCGTATTATTTTAATGTATGCAGGGCAGCCGCGAAATGTTCGGAGAACCGGAAAAAAATAGATAACAGGCTTAAAATAATCCGCGACGATCTGTTATCAGAAAAAGAATACCTTCAGGTTTGCCTTGAAGCGGTACTGCAAAGCGATTACTGGCACTGCGGTTTGGAATTTATAAAACCAGATCGCTTAAGCCGTGAGGATTATGAACTAATCTGCCGTGTCGCCATAAACCGCAGTTATAACGCGATAAGCGCGGTACACGATCCGTCTCCGGAACTCTGCCATTATTCAGTAAAAAAAGGAGCGTTATTACGTGACATTCCAGAGCCTATGCGCAGCTATGATTTATGCCTTCTCACAGTGCAGACAGGCAAAGCCGGAGAAGAACTGAATTTTTCCGCCGGAGCGAAAGAAGGGACAACAGAAGGCATTGACTGCGTCCCGTTAAAATTAAGGGATGAATATATGATAAAAACTCATAAGGAATATATACGGGGAATCGGGAATAATGCTGAATAACTGAGGCTGTTCCATTACCTCAGTTTTTGGAACAGCAGCCTTTGATGTAACTCTATTGAAAAAATCGTTTTGAACATGATAAGTTGTATATAATTATGCCGCATATCAGAGATATACAAATAAGGGATCCTTTCATTCTTTTGGAGAATGACAGTTATTATCTTTTCGGCTCCACTGATAAAGATATTTGGAAATCCGCAGGCGTGGGTTTTGATATGTATATAAGCCGCCCACACGCGGGTTACCTGCAAGCTGGTTTGGAAGAATTTGACGGCCCCTTTCCCTGTTTTCGCCCGCAGGAAAATTTTTGGTCCAAGATAAATTTCTGGGCGCCTGAGGTTTACAGGTACAATAATGAATACTATATGTTCGCAACATTCAAACCTGTACAGGGGCGCAGGGGAACTGCAGTATTAAAGACACAGTCTCTTGATAAATATTTTTTACCATGGAGCGACGGGCCTGTAACTCCGCCTGACTGGGAATGCCTTGACGGCACTTTATATGTCGATGAACAGCAAAAACCCTGGATGATTTTTTGCCATGAATGGCAGCAGGTGACAGACGGGGAAATCTGTATTATGCCTCTTACCGATGATTTAAAAAAAGCATCAGGCAGTCCGCATCTGCTTTTCAAAGCCAGTGAAGCGCCGTGGGCAAGCGAGTTTAAAGGCCGAGTTACTGGTTTTGTGACAGACGGTCCGTTTCTCTATACAGCAAAAAACGGAAACCTGCTTATGCTGTGGTCGTCATTCGGACCTGACGGAAAATACAGAATAGGGCTTGCGGTATCTGAATCATCCCGCATTGAAGGCCCATGGAAACAGCAGAATGAACCATTGTACAGCGCGGACGGAGGACATGGTATGCTGTTTCACTCAATTGAAGGGAAATTATATCTTGCAATTCACAGCCCAAATAACAGTCCCAATGAAAGACCTGTCTTTATAGAAATGATTGAAGAAAACGGTTTAATAAGAGCGAATAACCTGTCACCCAAGACTTGATAGCATCATTATTTTTTTGAAGTGTATATACTAATATTTTCATCCATGCTATTATATTTAAGGACAAATAATGAAAGGTAATACCGCCAAACAGAAAATTTATTTAAAGTCGGGCAGATCCTTAAACAGCGTAATAAAAGATAATCTATCATCCTATGTTTTTATGATTCCCTGGCTTCTTGGTTTCTTTCTCCTGATAATCTACCCGATGATTTATTCGCTTTACCTTTCCTTTACCCAGTTCAATATGATTCAGGATCCTAAATGGATTGGTATGCGAAATTACTTTGTCATGTTCGTTGGAAGCGATGATTTCCCCAGAGATGAACGGTTTATGAATTCTCTCATGGTTACATTAAAGTATGTTTTTATTTCAGTTCCATCCAAATTGATTTTTGCTCTGGCTGTTGCCATGATGATGAGCCAAAAACTGAAGGGTATACCTTTATACAGGACAATTTATTATATTCCGACTCTTCTTGGCGGTTCTGTGGCTATTGCCGTTTTATGGCGGAGGCTTTTTGCGGGTGACGGCGCCATTAATATGATGATTAGGGCTGTTTCCAACGGTTCGATTAATCCTCCGTCGTGGATTTCCAGTCCTGAATACGCCCTCTATACGCTTGTCATTTTATCGGTGTGGCAGTTTGGTTCTCCCATGATAATTTTTCTGGCGGGGCTAAAGCAAATTCCTGCCGAGTATTACGAAGCCGCCAGTGTTGATGGGGCAGGGAAGGTCAGGCAGTTCATTTCAATTACTTTACCCTGTCTTTCTCCGATTATTTTCTTTAATTTCATTATGCAGATGATTGGCGCGTTCCAGGCATTTACCCAGGCGTTTATTATTTCAGGCGGTACAGGCGGACCGATAGATTCTACAATGTTCTACAGCCTTTATCTTTACCTGCGCGGATTTGCCTACGGACACATGGGGTACGCTTCGGCAATGGCCTGGGTACTGCTTGTGATTATCGCCTTTTTTACCTTTATAGCGTTTAAATTTTCTGGCAGACTTGTGAGTTACGGGAGCGGCGAATGAAAAGAGAACGCTCAATTTTATCCGCCATTATTACTCATCTTATAATTATTATTCTTGGCATCAGTATGCTTTATCCGATTATCTGGCTTATTATGGCTTCGTTTAAGGAAGCAAACCAGATATTCAGCAATCCAAAACTGCTGCCTGAAGTCTGGACTTTACAGAATTACATTAATGGCTGGAAGGGCATTCACATTGTTTCATTCGGCACTTTTTTTACCAATTCCTTTTTTATCAGCGTTACATGCACTTTAATAAACGCGGTAGCCTGTTCCGTTACAGCGTATGCCTTCGCAAGATTAAATTTTATCGGAAAGAAATTCTGGTTTGCCATAATGATGGTAACATTGATGCTTCCCGGTCATGTTACAACCCTGCCGCGTTATGTGATTTTCCGCATGTTCGGATGGGTAGATACTTTTTATCCCTTTATCATCCCGTCTTTTTTCGGCGGAGAGGCGTTCTTTATTTTCCTGATGGTGCAGTTTATACGAAGCCTTCCGAAAGATATGGACGAATCGGCTGTTATTGACGGCTGTAATAAATTCGGAATTTATTTCAGAATTATTCTTCCCCTAAGCATTCCAGCCGTTATTACAACATTGCTTTTTAAATTCCTGTGGACATGGGATGACTTTTTCAGCCAGATGATATTTTTAAATTCACCTGAACTATATACAGTTCCGTTAGGATTACGGCTCTTTTTGGATTCAACGGGCGTTTCATCATGGGGTTCCATGTTCGCGATGTCTGTATTATCGCTTATTCCCTGCTTTATTCTGTTTTTCAGTTTGCAGAGATACTTTGTGCAGGGTATTACAACCACGGGTATTAAAGGGTAGTTTACCCTTAATAAAAATTTTTAGGAGGAAATCATGAAAAAGGTAATTATGATTTTAGCGTTGATTATTTTGGCAGGCGGCATGATTTTTGCGGGCGGAAACCGGCAGCAGTCATCATCATCGTCAGCAGCAGCGCCGGCCGCGGCCGCATCGTCTACATCGGTTGTACGCTGGTCGTTCTGGGGAGGTGAAGCTCGGATTAGAAATTATCAGCTAACCAATGACATTTTCCTGGCAGAAACAGGAATTATTATCGCAGGCGAACCCGCGCCGGGAACAGATCAGCATTTTAACAAGTTCCTGACAACATTCCGCGGAGGCGGAGCTGCGGATATTATTCAGCTTGGCGGCTATTTTTCAAATCTGGGAAATATTAATGATGACGGCAGGAATGTGCCGGAATTAAAGGATATGCTCCTTCCTTTGGATCCGTTTGTGGCTAGCGGAGTTCTGAATATATCAAATGTTGATCAGGCGGCCATTAACGCCGGAACAAGAAACGGAACCCTTTACGCAATTTCCGCGGGCACCAATATGCCGGCATTGGTTTATAATAAATCCATGCTGCAAAGGGTCGGCGCTCCGCTTCCAAAAGTTGACATGAACTGGGCGGAATTTGATACATGGCTTAAAGCTGTTCAGGCAAGGCTTCCGGCAGGCACCTATGCCATGACAGATAACGGCTCAACAACAACTGGTTCAGTTTTCTTTGGTTACTGGGCTGGCGATAACCAGACTCCGATGTGGGACGGCTCTAAAACTCATCTGACTGCGGCCATTATTCAAAGATATTTTGATCTGTGGTCAGGCTGGCGTCAGGCCGGAGTAATTCCTCCTGCGGCGACCGCTGCGGATTACGCGGAAACCAATGAATCAACATCATCCCTTATTGCAGGGAAAACCGCTCTTTCCTTTATATGGTCAAATCAGCTTAACGGTTATCAGGGAGCAATAGAAGATGAACTTGATCTTATTATGCTCCCCAACGCTTCTGTAACCAAAGGTCTTTGGGCCCAGATGAGCCAGATGATGGCTATTAACGTCAATTCAAAGAATGCAGAAGCCGCCGCCAAGTATATTAACTTCAGGGTGAATGACCCAAGAGTATGGGAGCAAATGGGCGCAGATCCCGGAGTACCGGTAACACCGGCTACCAGGGCCGCGGTTGCAGCTAAAGCGAATGATATTACAAAGAAGATAGTCGCGTATCTTGATGTCGCTGGAAAGAACGCGTCTCCTCCCAATCCCAATATGCCAGGCGACACGGAATGGAACTCAGGACTCTTCCTTATTTATCAGCAGGCGGCGTACGGACGGATTACCAATGCCGCGGCCTCGCAGCAGGTAATGGATCTGATTACAAGACTGACAAGATAATCAGCTAACGCGCAGGACTTAATCCCGACAACCATGATGGTTACAGGGTAAGTCCAATCTTAAAAAAAAAGCGGTATATTTTCTAAATATACCGCTTTTTTCATGCTCTTTGCATTAATACATACATTTAAATCAATTCAGTGAAAAATAATATTACTCCTATATTATATCTGATTTTTATTTTTTATTGCACATAACTTTCTTTAATATTAAAATAAATTAATGAAAACAATAATTATAATATTGGCGGCAAGTCTCTCCTTATCGCTGATATTCACCCTGATCCTGCATCTGATAAAAAACAATGCGTTAAAAATACATTATAAAAATCAAATGATAGCTTTTTCAGCAATTTACAGGTCCATGCCTGACATGGTTCTATGCAAGGATATAAACGGCAGATACACAAGCTGTAACCCGGGTTTTGAAAAATTCGCAGGATGCAGCGAAGCGCAATTATTAGGAAAGACAACATTGAGTAATAAGGAGCTTTGCAGCAGAATTCCCGATGATGTAGAAGAAACAGACAGGAAAGTGCTGCAGGAAGGCGCTACCATCAAAATAAAGGAATGGATTACATTCCCTGATGGATCAAAAAAATTTGTAGAGACCATAAAGGCCCCATTGGTTCATGATGACAAGATCATCGGCTTAATCGGAATTATACGTGATATGAGCGATTTAAAGCTTCTGCTAAAGGAAGCAAACGAGGCTAACAGGCAGAAAAATGTTTCCATTACTTCCATGCAAAGAATCCTAAACAGTCTTGATTCAATGATCTATGTATCCGATCCTGAAACAGGAGAAATACTTTTCATTAATGATTGCATGAAAAAGCATTATGATATAACAGGCGAGTATGAAGGAAAATTATGCTATAAAATTCTGCAGAAAAACCGTGACGAAAGATGCGAATTCTGTCCGTGTATACAGCTGGACAATAATCCTGAAAAAGTTATTACATGGGAAGAGCACAGCACATTGACAAACAAAATTTACAGAAACAGCGACAGATACATTGACTGGCCAAACGGAAAAATTGTTCACATGCAGCACTGTGTTGACATGACGGAACTGATCGCCGCGAAGGAATTCGCTGAAAAAAGCAACCGTTACAAAAGCGCATTTCTTGCCAACATGAGCCATGAAATACGCACGCCAATGAACGCGATTTTGGGAATTGCAGAAATTCAACTTCAGAATAAAATTCTTTCGCCCAGCAATAAGGAAGCTTTCCTAAAAATTTACGAGTCAGGTGAATTATTGCTGAATATAATAAATGATATTCTTGATTTATCAAAAATTGAAGCGGGAAAGCTGGAGCTGATTCCGGTAAAATACAATATCCCGAGTCTGATAAATGATACCGTACAGTTGAACTGCCTCCGGTTTGAAAGCAAGCCTATAACTTTTTCTCTTAATATTGACGAGAATACTCCCTATAATTTATACGGCGATGAGCTGCGCATTAAACAGGTGTTAAATAACATTCTTTCCAATGCATTTAAATATACCGACGAAGGCAAAGTGGATCTTCAGATTTCCTGCGAAAGGGAATTAAATGATGAAAATGTTACGCTTGTTTTCACTGTAAGCGATACAGGGCAGGGTATGACAGAAGAACAGATAAATAAAATTTTCGATGAGTACACCCGCTTTAACATTGAGGCCAACCGCACGACTGTCGGCGCGGGACTTGGTATGAACATCACAAAACGTTTTATTGATTTATTAAAAGGAAGCATTACTGTTCAAAGCGAACCTGGTAAAGGCTCAGTGATAAATGTTCGCATTCCGCAGAAACAAACGGGAACTGAAGTCTGCGGCAGGGAGCTAACAGGCAGATTGCACGATTTTTGTTTTCAAAGTTCTACAATTACAAAAAAGAACCAGTTTATGCGCGAATATATGCCCTATGGAAGCGTACTGATTGTTGATGATGTGGAAACTAATATTTATGTTACCAAAGGAATGCTCATTCCTTACGGATTGAAAATTGATTCGGCAAACAGCGCGTTTGAAGCGATTGAAAAAATCAGGATGGGCGCTGTATATGATATAATATTTATGGATCACATGATGCCTGTAATGGACGGCATGGAGGCTGTAAAAATACTGCGTGATATGGAATATGGGAATTACATCATCGCGCTAACGGCAAATGCCATTGTAGGACAGGCTGAAATATTCTTAAAAAATGGTTTTGACGGCTTTGTATCAAAACCGGTTGACTCGCGGGAATTAAACCTGGTGTTAAATGAATTTATCAGGAATAAAAAACCGCCTGAAGTTGTGGAAGCGGCGAGGCTTACACAGCGCGAAAAAGCTGTAAGCGGCAGAAACAGCACCTTTAGTTCAGAATTAAAAAAGTTTTTTATTCGTGACGCTGAAAACACCTTAGATATCATGAATAACATATTTTTATATAAAAACGGCTCTTCTGAAATATGCGACATCAAAAACATTGAACTGTTTATTATTACAATTCATGGCATTAAAAGCGCTCTTGCGAATATTGGCGAGATTGAGTTATCTGACACCGCAGGAAAACTTGAACAGGCAGGAAAAGAGCGTAATCTTGAGTTGATTCTAATTGAAACTCCCGCATTGATAAATAATTTAAAATCACTTATTGCGAAATTTAAACCTAAAAGTAAAAACCAAAAAGAGGAAATATCAGACGAAGATTCGGTTTATCTGCGTGACAAACTGCAATATATAAAGACCGCATGCTTTGAACTCAATAAAAAAACAGCAAAAGACGCTATTAATGATTTGAAGCAAAAAATATGGCCTGATTACATAAATAATATTCTTGATGAAATTACAGTTCAATTATTACACAGTGAATTTGACAAAGCCGCCGTTATAGCGGACAGTTTTACCGCGTAAAAACACAAGCGAGACCGGTTATTTTTTATGGGGAATAATTAAGAAGCGTTGTTTTAAATTTTATTTTGAGAAGAAGATTAAATTTAAAAATAAATTTTATACAGATCTATTTTCTTTGTAAAATGCCTTCTACAGCCCAAGCAATAATTACTTCAAGCCGTTTTGCAATGGCGGAACTTATATGAACTCTGGAAGAGACAAAATCTGAAACATCTGCTCCTGCAATACTGTAAATTAAAACGCCTTCCCTGATTGGTTCAAAATATAGCTGAGCTATAAAATTTCCCTCCCTGATTACAGGAATTAAAAAATAGGTCATATTCCTGAAATTGGATAAGCTGTAACACAGACCGCTCTGTATGAGTGACATTTCTCCGCGATAATATGTATTTCCGAAGTTAATGTCTTTCAGCCTGATATAAACTGTTTCAGAACGGGGAAGGCTTTTTGCCGGCGCGGGATCCGCAATCGCGGTGGTTTGCCTTTCGCTTCTTATGCGGGTTGCATCCTCAAAAAGCGGAATTTCCTGGTTTCTTGTAGCGGAGTTGTAAAGTCTTCCCTTTAAACCGCGGACATTTCCGAGAGCGTTATATACATTTAACAGGGTTAAAGACCCTTGTTCAGCGGAAACCACAAGAATTGATTCCACTATATAACCCGGGTTATTTTTAATAACGGTATTAATGATTTGCCCTGATATTCCTGAATCTGTAGCCGGGCTGCTGGATACGAAACTAATTCCGCTGGATTTTTCAATTGTTCTTATATAACCGGCTTCGGTAAACACTTCTTTTCTGATGTTTGAACTCATACCGGAGAATATATCGTCAAAGGAGCGCAGCTGCGCGGACAGATTAATGACGCATAACATATTGAATAATAGAATAATTGCTGTTTTCTTCATTATTTAATACGCTCCCTTTCCCATTATTACAACTCCGAATGTCTTAAAAATAATCCATAGATCAAGCCACACAGACCAGCTTTGCAGATAATACGAGTCGTATGTAACCCTTTCTGTATAATTTGTATCCGATCTTCCCGAAACCTGCCACAGACCTGTTAACCCCGGCCTTATTGAAAAAATGCGCCCGTAATCGTCTCCGTATTTTTCCACTTCTGCGTCGACAATGGGACGCGGACCGACTAAAGACATCTCGCCTTTTAGAATATTTAAAAGCTGAGGAAATTCATCTATACTTGTACGCCGTATAAAATTACCGAATTTGGTTACTCTGGGGTCATTGTGAATTTTATGATTTATTTCCCATTCAGCTTTTATGGCAGGATCTGATTCAAGTAATTTATTTAATTGTACATCGGAATCAATTACCATGGAACGGAACTTATACGCGATAAAATGTTTTCCGTTCATGCCCAATCGTTTGTGTTTATAAAGAACCGGACCCGGCGAAGTTAATTTTATCAACAGCGCAAAAACAAGAAGAAAGGGGAGAATTATTATTCCGCCAAAGAGAACCATTGAAATATCCATAAAACGCTTTATTATGACATTCCATGAAATTCTAAGTTTATTGCTTGTATCAAGACCCAGTACTCCGTTAAAATCACGGACTGACATCCAGATATTTGAAATATTGTAAAAATTTGGAATTATAACATTATACCGGAATGCGGAAACGGATGATCTTGTAAGATGTTTTAATTTGTCAGTGTCTAGCTCAGGCATCGCGATTATCGCCATTTTAATATTATATTTTTTTACAATTTCATAACCGGCTGATGTATCATGAATGACCGGAATGCCTTTATATTCATCTTCGCCGGGATAATCATCGTCAAGGAAAAGAACGGGAGTATAACCGCTTCTGATACTGCCCAAAAGACAATCGGCGACCAGCTTTCCTGTTTCGCCCGATCCGTAAATTACAGCGGGAATGCCTCCCAGTTTTGTTTTATATAAAACCCAGTGAGTAATACTCCTCGCGATAAGAATAAAAAATGTGGAAAAAATACAACTGATAATAAACGCGTTATTAATTTTACTCCAGACCCCGTTTTCAATATAACGTGACATAATAATGCCGCCGAAAGCCAGAACTGAAGCGATAATAAACCGTTTCATTTCTTCGGAAGGAGCAAGTGAAACGCCCGGATACAGACTTGATATTTGAAAAATCAATATGAAAACAGGCAGATACTGCCAGTAAGTAATAAATGACTTAAAATTGATGGGGTCATAATTTGGATCAATTTCTATATAATAAAATCCATAAATTCTGACCCAAAAAAATCCCCATCCGAATGATATCATGACAGCCAGCAAGTCGGATAAGATGAAAGCTGTATAAGTAAGGGCTGAACTGGTACGCCGAAATCTTGTCCTGTACCAGATATCAAATTCATTCAGGGTCATAACTATAGATTATTATAATCTCTTTTTTTTATCAAGAATACAAAACATCCGTTCAATGAAGGCCGACTTTGAAAATTGCCGCACGTGATCAGAAAAAACATTCCTGTTCTGAAATAATTTTTCATTATTTTCAAAATAGTCCATCGCCTCAATCAGTGAATCAGGAGTCTGATTGTTAAAGAAAATTCCGGTAACATTTTCTTTAATGGTTTCAAGAGCGCCTCCGTCCCTGTAAGCGATAACAGGGCAGCCCGCCGCGTTTGCTTCTATCGGAACAAGTCCTAAATCTTCAATTCCGGGAAAGAGAAGCGCGCGTGCTCCTGAAAATAAAGACTTAACTTCATCGTCTGTTACTTTGCCTTTAAATGTTATTAATCCTGTTTTAGTATATTTTATAATATCTTTTTTCTTTGCTCCCGCTCCTGCAATAATTAACTTTCTGCCTGATTTAACGCAAGCTTCAATGGCGATATCAAGGCGTTTATAACCTGTGATTTGACCGAAGAATAAATAGTAATCTGCGGGCTTTCGTTCCAGACTTAAAAATTGTTCTATGGGAGCGGGACCAAATACTACTTCCGCTTCGCGGTTATAAATACGGCGTATCCTTTTGGCGACATATTGCGAATTTGTCACAAACCGATCTACAAGATTAGCGGAAGTTATGTCCCATAATCTGATTGATGGAATAATTTGCTTCATAAAAAAACGTATTAATGGATTACTTCTGGCTGAATAATCATGATATAATTCCCATATATAACGCATGGGACTGTGGCAATAACATAAATGATACGCGTTTGGATTTGGAACTATTCCTTTCGCGGGGCCGGCTTCGCTTGATATAATAAGATCGTAATCCTGCAGGTTAAAGTCCATAAGGGCGTTAGGCATGAGAGGCATGTAAAGCTGGTAAAGTTTTTTCGCAAAAGGCAGACGGTTTATCCGTGATGTGAAAATTCTGTGGTTATTAATTATTGAAGAAACGGCTTTGGAATTGTAGACATGCGTGTAGATATCCGCCTGCGGAAACATTTCAAGCAAAGCCTCAAGCATTTTTTCTCCGCCGCGCATGTTTATTAGCCAATAGTGGACGATTGCGGTTTTCATTTGTATAAAATATTTTCCAGTATTACTGAAGCGGTTTTCTCAAAGGCATATTTATCGCGTAATTCATCAGAAAGGTTTAAAGTTATAATTGGTTTGTTGTAAAGTAATTTTATGATATTTTCTTTTAAATCAAGGATATCGCCTTCTTTAAAATATGTAACTGGGAAATTTGAATATATTTCCTTTAATACAGCAATATCTGAAATAAGCGCATGAGTGCCAAGTACCATTGCTTCCAAAGGAGGAAGGCAGAAACCTTCATAAACTGAAGGCTGAACAAGCAGCGAAGCTTTTGAAAGAAGCTCCATCAATTTATCATCTGAAATAAAACCAGTGAAAGAAACCGAATCGTCCTCAAAAGTTTCTAATTTTTTTATTATCGCATTATCAGTAGTGCGAAATTTTTCCTTTGAACCTATAATAAGGAGTTTATGATGCAGTCCTTCTTCTTTGGCAAGTTTAAAAGCATCAAGAAGGGTATCCAGTCCTTTATGTTTTTTTATATTGCCAAGAAAAACAATTGTTTGTTCTTTTTGAATAATTTTATTATTTTTTCTGTATTCCAGAAACAAAGGGCGAACTGCTGAATGAGTAACAATTATATTTTTACATGCGCCAAGATGATGTTCAATTCTTGCTTTGGAAAAATTAGAAACTGTAAAAATTATTTTTGATTTATTATATGCTCTGCGGAAAAACCATTTTCGAACTGCAACTCCTGCTTTTGATGCAATTTCAGGAATGTCAAGAAAAATAATATCATGAATAGTTATATATACCGGTATTTTTATACCGCGAGGTATATTGAAAAATGGTGAATAAAATATATTTGAATTATTAATATTCTTTAGTATTTTAGCAGGAAAAAACAAAAGTTCTTTTACAGAAAATGGTTTAACATTGCATTCAATTACTTTTACATTTGAATAATGCAGAAATGATGTTAGCTTGTCTGATTCACCTATAAGATTGAAATTATTCCGTGTTAATAAAAAAGACGGAAGACATCCGCGGAGGTATACGCCGATACCGCTTGCGTTAATCATCCTGCAGTCAACAGTAATTGTCATTTCTATTTAAAAAATACGCAAATTCAATAAGTGATGGGAAATTCAGAACATTAGCACTGGTAATATCATTTATATTACCTTCACCGCCGGAGATAAAGACTGGTTTACATCCGGCATTTATAGCAGTTTGCATGTCACGGTTGTGATCTCCTGCCATATATGATTTTGAAAGATCAATATTAAATTTTTCAGACGCTTTTAAAATCATACCGGGTTTTGGCTTTCTGCAATCGCAGTCAATCTTGTATTCCGGCCTCTCTCCTTCAAAACCTTTATCTGGATGATGAGGACAGTAAAAAATATCATCCAGATATGCTCCCTGTTTTCCCAAATCAGTTTCCATTTTCATGTGAATTAAATCCAGGGTTTGAAAATCAATTTCTCCGCGCGCGATAACAGGCTGATTGGTAATTAATATAACAAGATAGCCCAGACGGTTCATAATCTTTATTGCTTCAGCCGCTCCTTCAATAAGTTCAAACTCTTCCGGCTTTCTGATAAAACAATTGTAGATATTTATTGTTCCATCCCTGTCAAGAAATACTGCTTTTTGTTTAACACTTAAATTTTTACTGTGCACAATTCCTTTTTCTATATCGGTCGTTACTTGCGCATAACGTTCGGGAGTTCCCATGTCTTTGATATATTCAGGAGTACAGTAGGCATATATTTCGCTAGTTAAAATATTTGGTTTCAAAATATCACGATCAAGATCGATCTTTACTTTTGGCTGCGTGCATTTTTTCAAAAAATTCAAGGATAAAATATGAACGCCAGCGTTTACAGTGTTTTTATAATATGAGCGCTCATCTTCCCTGTTAATCCAACCTGTAATTTTGTTGTTTGTATCGCTTATAATTAAAGCGCTGTCAAAAGGATGGCTGTTAGGATGAACCGCAAGAGTAACATCCGCTTTCTTTTCTTTATGAAAGGAAATCATTCGTTTAAAGTTCATGTCCAGAATTACATCGCCGTTTAATAAAATAAAATTATCAGACAGGTTATTGATTTTAAATAAAGCGCCTGCGGTGCCCAATGGTTCAGTTTCTGTATAGTATGAAATATTACAATTAAAACGGCTGCCGTCTGTGAAATGTTCTTTTATATGATTGCCAAGGTGACCGACAACAATGATTATATCAGTAAGTTTATTTTTAATTAAACAGTCAATCTGGTATTCCAGAATGGGCTTTCCGCAAACCGGGATCATCGGCTTTGGTATATCGCTGGCTATAGAAGCCGCCCGTGTACCTTTTCCGCCTGCCATTATTACAGTTTTCAATTTATACAACCATTATTAAAAAAAATAATCTTCAAGCATCATGCAAATTATATGATAAACAGGCAAGTGCAGTTCTTGAATCTTATAAGTTTCTGTTTCGGGAACGCGAATACATATATCTGTGTATTCTTTTAACCTGCCGCCGCTCTCTCCTGTAAGGCCGATTATTTTTATTTTTTTTGCTTTTGCTACTGCGGACGCATATAATATATTTTTGGAATTACCGGATGTTGAAATGGCAAGAAGAACATCATCGCTTTTTCCATAACCGTAAACCTGCTGGGCAAAAGTAATGTTGCCGTCAATATCATTAATACACGCGGTATTTAGGGAACCATGTCCAGAAAGCGCTATGGCCGGTAATCCGGGCTGAAGACGGGGAATAAGGTAATTTGAAATTTCATGATCAATTTTACTTATATCAGAAATAAATGAATCGGGGAGCGTTCTTTTTTTGGTAAAAGTTTTCATTAACTCGCCCGCTATGTGTTCTGCGTCAGACGCGCTTCCGCCGTTACCTGCAATAAGAAGTTTTCCGCCGTTAATGAAAGATTGTTTTATAATCTCAAAAGAAGCGTTAATATTTTTTTTAATTGATTCAAGCTGCGGATAACGGACTACAAGCTGATTTATATGTTCCATATTATTTCCTTATGTTATGGCAGCCGCCATCCCTGTGTTCCGGTCTCGGTAAAACCCGGCGTCATCACCATTCCCTGTTTTTCTTTTAACGCGCGGATTAGTGCGACTTTTTTGCAGGGATTGCAGTATATCATCATAAATCCGCCGCCGCCCGCTCCTGATATTTTCGCGGATTCAGCGCCATTATCCAGAACATATTGATATAATTCATCAAGAAAAGAATTGGATATTGAAGACGCCGCGTTTTTTTTTGCAAGCCATCCATGTGACAAACATTTGGAAAAATTATTAAAGTCTCCTTTTAATAACGCTTCTTTCATTAATACAGCCTGTTTTTTCATTTCATGCATGCTTTCTATATTTTTTTTATTACCATCTTTTGCATGTTGTATCTGTTCACTTATAATATTCGCACTTTCTCTGGAAATTCCCGTATAAAATAAAACTAATGACGCTTCAATTTCATTTCTAATCCAGCGTTTTAATCGCAATGGATTTACAATAACCCTGTCATTTTCATAAAACTCCATAAAGTTAAAGCCTCCGAATGTAGCGGCATATTGATCCTGCCTGCCCCCCGCGAAGCCAATATCTTCACGTTCAATTTTATACGATAACGCCGCGATGTCATATTCGCCAAGAGGAATATTTAACCATTCAACAAAAGCTTTTATTATAGTAACAACCATTGTTGAAGATGATCCAAGACCTGAACCCGCTGGCGCGTCTGAATATGTAGTCATTTTAAAAGATAGTGGCCTATTAACAAAATCTTTAATAATTCTGTTATAAATACCGGTATGCAGAGGCAGAGAAGAAGACAATGGTAATGATTCACATGACTGATACTGTTCCTGTTTATCAATATCAGCCGCATAAAATTCTATTCTCTTTGAATCATTTGGCTCGATAGTACAATAAGCGTACATATCAATAGTGGCATTAAGCACATAACCGCCGAAAAGATTGTAATAATCGGCGATATCAGTCCCTCCACCGGCAAGCCCCAGGCGCAATGGAGCTTTTGATCTTATTATCATTTCTCACCTGCTTTTATCCAGTTTTCTTTAATAAAGATGTTGTCATGGACATAATGATCAATATCAGGATTTAACATATATTGTGTGGTATTTACAGAAACATGGTTTGAACCTGAAATAGCAATATATAATGGTAAATTCTTTCTTTCATTGGAAATAGTGTTACCAGTAAATGGATTTACCGGATTTTCAATAACATCTTTTAAAGATAAATACGGCACATCGGCATTGGACATAAAAGAATAATTAGCTTTCATTTCTCCTGATTCATTAAAATCTTTAACCAGTAAGAGCGGATTGAATTGATCAACATTGAATGGCAAATCATTTTTTGTAATAAAATTAGGTTTGGGTCCATGATCTGCAACAAGTATTATTCTTGTATTATCATACGCGTTATGATTTTTTAAATATATAATCCAATCTGCGATACGCTTAATAGCGGCAGCGTTAATATGATAAGCATGTTCTTTTGAAAAAGGAGATGTGCCATAATTTGTTATCGAAAGTGCGGGAGTATAATCTGGAGCCTGTAAGAAAGAACCTTCATGGGTTGTAAGATTTGTCATTATTAATAAATTGTTACGCTCATCAGATGTAATTTTTGTTAATCTGGGGAGAAAATCAAGAACTGAATAACCGTCAAGAGTTAAACGCAATCTCTGGTCAGAAACAGGAGAACACCACGTACCATCCATATAAACTGCATTGCGTAAATTAAGCGGAATACCTTTTAAAATAGAGTACCAGAACATATTACGCTTTATTATTTCACTTGTTGACTGAAACTTCATATTATTTTCATTTAACCAAAAATCAGTATATATGGAATTTGTTACATAAGCTTTAATTTCAGGATATTCATCAAAAATACTTATGTCACATTTTTGAAAATAATTGGCATACGGCGGATCTGTGACAGTAACATTAAATTTATTTTCACTGTATATTCTGGGAAGCATTAATAGAGATTGGTTGTGTTTTTCAACAAGAAATACATTATTTCGTTTATTCATTTCTTCGGGTGTATATTCATAACCGCCAAATATAGGAGGAGAACCCATGGCTGTAAAACCGCTAAATGAAACAGTATTGGGATAGAAAACAAAGCCTGAATAGATATTTTTTAACTCAGGAGATTCTTCCAAAATATATGGCAGAAAACCGCTGATAGCCCGGTCAAGCATTATAATAACAATATTTTTACTTTTTTGTGAAATTGTGAATATTGGCGTAATTTCATTAAGTATAATTTCATTTTTAATATAATTTTTGCTTAATTGTTTATATGAAGCATTTATTATAAAAATATTATATATTGATAATCCAAATAAGGAAATCATACAAAAAGAAATAATAAAGGGGATAATTTTTCTTAATTTTAATATATATATTATTAAAGAAATAGCGAATATAAAAAGAAGAAATACTATATTAATAAGAATATCCTCTCTGGAATGTTTTAAATTGTCATCAAATGTAAAATTAATAGATAATACACCATAATTTCCTGAGAAAGCGAATACATTAATAATCATACATACAGATATAATAAAAAATATTATTGTGAATATTTTTTTTACATTATTAGAAAAAAGAAAATATAAACAAACTGGATAAAAAATAAACAGTCCGAAAATCTGAAATGATGTGTTCAAAATAAAATATAGAGGATTTGTATAATTGTCAATAAATGAAAATTCCTGAGGAGATGAAGCAATTAATTGAGAGGGAATAAAAAGTCCAAAGAGCAGCCAGATTAATGTAATAGAAAGAAAAAAGATTATATTGGATTTCTCAAGATGAAGTTTTATATTAGTTTTTATATAAATAAATTTTACTATTAAAAAAATCCAGGGAAAAAATGCATAAAAAATCAAAATTGATGAAAGTAATCTTGCTTTATCAATATAATAAAAATTAATTGAGCAAAATACCGAAAAAAAAATACATAGGAAAGAAAATAAACCTATTAAAAAGTAATGTTTATATTTACTATTAATTCTGTAATAAATATTTTTTAATAATGAAAATACATTATTCATTGTCCAATACAGGACAAGGGCAGAAGGCGAATTATAAAGCAAAATTAAAAATACCGCTGCCATTCCGTACAACTGGATTTTATCTCTTGTACAAAGGCCTTTTGTATAAATAAAACTGGAAATACATGTAATAAAAGTCATTGCAAGCGGAAGAACATTAATTGTAAAACCACCTATTGAGAATAACGCGTCAGGAGAGCTTAGATCATCAATAAAAGTGAAATTTACGCCATTTAAAAGTTCAAGATGAGAAAGATAGTAATATGCAGCTATAAAAAACGGTATTTGAATAAGGAGACCAAAGCTGCTTCGAAGCGCATAAATTGGATGATAGTTATTCTGTCTGTAATATGTAGACAGTATCATATATCGTTTATCGCCCTTAAATGTTTTTTTAAATAAGTCAACTTTTGGTTTTAATTTTTTTACAGTATCGCGTTCAATTTGCTGCCATCTTTCTGCGACAGCATATAAAGGCAAACATAATACACTTATTACAATACCAATAAAGATAACGGAAATGCCGGTTTCCCTGAATAATTTTTGGGAAAGCGTAAAAGATATTTCAAGTATCTGTATTATTGGAAATATAATAATATTAAATAATATTTCTGTCATTGTATTTTACGTTAAATGTTTTATCTACTTGTTTGAGACTTCAAGAAATTTTAAAGCTTCCATTAATTTATTGTTATCATCTTCGGATCTAATCGCAATACGGACAAATTCTTTGCCTTTAAAAGCTAATTTGGCGCTGCAATCTTTGATTAATATATTAAATTTACTTAATAATAAAATTGATAATTCCTTTGCTGTAAAGGGAGCCATAACTTCACAGAGAAAGTAGTTTGCCATTGACGGAATGACGCGTAAATATTTAATACAGGAAATATCATTGAATAAGCTGGTTCTTACCGCAATAATTTTTTTACAGGCGGAAAAATATTCTTTCTCGTACTTATTGAATATTTGCATAAAATTTTCTGCGAATGAATTAATATTCCAGACAGGAAGTTTCTTTTTTATCTGTTCTGTCAGTTGAGAATTACTTGAAGCCATTATACCGAGCCGCAGACCTGGGACACCGTATGATTTTGAAATGCTTTTAACAATGATCATATTTGGATATTGTTCCAGTACTTCATTTTTTAATAATGAATTAGAAACGGAATCTTCAGAAAAATCCACAAATGATTCGTCTAATATAAACGTAATTTTATTTTTATTGGTCCATAATGCTATATCCAAAACATCATTTACCGGTATAAAATTGCCTGATGGATTGTCGGGATTAATCAGTAAAAGCGTATTAATATTTTTATCAGAAAAGAAAGATAATAGTTCTTTTGCTTTATATTGATACGAATCATCTTCGGAAATATATGTGACAAAATTTTCAGAATCCTTTCTGTTGTAATATTCATCGAATGTAGGAAGAATAATGCCAGTCTTTCCGGACAATAAACACATCAGTTCCCTGATCAACTCCGCCGCGCCGTTTCCAACAGAAAGATAATTTTTCTTGATTCCAAAAAATTTTGACGCGAGAAGGCAATTAATATCAAGACCGGATGGATATTCACAAAGTAATGTATCAAAATTGGATTTTAATTCGTCTTTCATTTTTTGTGCAGGAAAAAAAGGATTTACAAGATAACAGAAATCCAGAAGTCCCGGAAAACGCCAGTAACCGCCGTATCGTTTCTGATAATTATAAAGAATATTCTCATTATTTGCGAATAATGTCTCAGCGATGTCAACATCCTGAATGTCATCGATTTCATACCATTTTTGATTTTGATTTATTACATGCGCCTTTAAAGAAGAGTGGTTTAAAAACGCAATAACCCTTAACACATCTTCATAGTACTCATTATTTCCCATTGTGCGGGAATAAGCTTCCAGAAACGGCAGATATTGATTTGCGGAAAAATACTTACTGAATTTATAAATATTGACAGTTTTATAATAATTATTCGAATTGGAAAAAATAAAATCTTTTTTGGGAATGAAGCTTAAAATATTATTTTCATCATCAATTGTTACAACAGTTCCGTCCATCCAGTTTTCATATTTGGCAACAGACGCGAGGTTTGGATACGGATTGGCGATTAAATCATTTAGAATAGAATTATCAAACATCAGATCGCTTTCAAAAAGTATTGTATCATCATTTAAAAGATAATCTTTTGCAAGAAATAAGGAATAAATATTGTTAGTTGTTTTATAATCATTGTTAATGACATATTTTACAGGTATGTCTTTGTATTTATCTCCGATAAAGTCTTTTAGTTTATTGCCATAATATCCAATAACCAAAACAATTTGGTTAAAATCATGTTCACAGATTTGATCCAGTATTCTTTCTATCAATGTTTTTCCGCAAGCAACAACCTGGCATTTAGTGTTCTCACTTGTTAATTCTCCCAAACGCCTGCCCATGCCTGCGGCTAAAATTATCGCCTGCATTTAATTACTTTTCCTGAATATTTATACAGCACTTTTATACGTTTCCTTTTTCAACAGTTTGAATCATAAAATCCGCCACTCGTTTACTGGATTCTCCGCGATACTGCCACATAATGTTCTTTATTTCTTCACGAATTAGCTGCATACGGGAATCATGGGAAATGTTTGATATTATTTCTTTTATATTACCAAACGTATTGACATCAATTTGCGTTCCGATTTTTTTTATCGCCTGCAAAAAATATGGTTCATGCTGTAAATCCTGCGCGTCAAGACGGTTAAAATCCAAATCCTGAATGTTAACAATTACAGGTTTGTTAAACAGAAATACATAATCAAAAATGATTCCTGAAAAATCAGAAATCATTATATCGGATTTAGAAAGTGAATATATATTTTCATGATTATAATCCCATTCGATGTTTGTGTTTTCTTTGTATTTATCCATTAATGAGTTTATAAGATTTTTTTCTGTTATTAATGACTGCGGATGAGGACGGATAATTATTCGCCATCCTGTTACCAAGAGAGGTTCAATTAATTTTTCTCCAAATACGCTGAGCAATGCGGAATTTCCCCATGAGGGAGATACAAGAACAGTGAAAATATGCGATTCTTCTTTTTGTATCTGATTTATTTTTTTATTGCATCTGTCAAAAAAAGTATTACCGACAACAATTAGCTGTTTTTCTTTTGTATTTCTGACTTGTTCAAGCATGCGGAGTTCAGGAATTTCTTTTTCATTTGGAACAAGTACAGAATCAAAATAATCAAATGAATAAAGACGGTAAAATACAGAACCGCCCGCGCCGTGAATCATGTGACAGTAATGTTTTACATTTTTTGATCGTTTCCATTGAAAAACATCAATATTGGGGGTAGTTGTTAAAAGAAATTCCGCTGAAATAAAATTAAGATAGGCGTAAGCCTTATTTCCCTGACCTATGAATTTCCCTTTAATAAAATTGTATTTCGATAAAAATACAGGATCATCCTCTGATGTTGTAAGGTACAGGATTTCAATCTTTCGTTCTTCAAATTCATCGAGTATATTTTCAAAGAACGGCCAGTATCTTTTATCTTCAGCGTATATTACAAATTTATTCAGAGGTTCAGAATTTTTCCTGTTTTTAAAAACAACTATTCCAAGTTTCAGAAAAAGTCCGCGCGCAAGAAAGTAAACAGTAGCAGTTATGCCGATTGCAATTGAGAAAATCGCGCTCCCGGTACCAGGATCAATGTATAATGGAAATAAAAACATAAAGGTTATTTTAATTAAATTTAATTTAAAAATGACAAGATACGGAAAAAGAATGAATTTACAGCTTTAAAAAATTTTGGCGTTTTTTTTCTTATGCGCAAAATAAGTGAAAAATATTTACTGTTAACCGCGTCAAGCTCGGCCGCTCCCGAAATTATTCTTGATCCCGGCTCAAAAGCGGTTTTAGGATTTTTTAGTAACTCCATTACCTGAGGAGAAATGTATCCGGCGTCTTTTACTGAAGAAAGCACCGCCCTTGATCCCGGAAGATACGGACATTCAATAAAATTAAACGCTGTTGCGTAATAATGAATTATGCGGGCATTGTATAAAAAAGGAAGTCCGTTATGTGTAATTTGGCAATTCCATTCACCGTACAGTTCCTTAATTATTCCGCCCATTTCATGGTTAGCCTGATTTAAAGCCGGCATATCATGATGATTTCCGTTTTTATTGCTATACATCCACAGGGAATGCCATCTTGAGAAAAACTCATTGCATTCCTGCGAGTACCGGCAGAAAATTACACCGCCATTATATCGTTTTCCTGTTTCAAAAGAAGATGTGAATTTTAATTTCTTATCCTCATCTTCAAAATGCAAAGCCAAATGATGTTTTGAAAGAGGGACATGGGTATCCAGAATTGCTCCTATATTTATTTCAGAGGGAAAATCATACTCAATCACGCCTGAAATAACAGTGTCACAATCAATATAGAGAAAATCACCTGAAACATAATTATTAATAGATGTTTTAATCCAGCGTGATACTTCTTTCTGCGATAATTCCCCGGGTGCTGTAATTATAATTGTTTCAGTGACATACTGTTCATATCCTGATCGTTTTCCTTTCAGATTTTCCTTTGTTATAGAATCAATAAGCGCGATAACGTGAGATCCGGGATTATATAAACGAAGAGACACTACTGAAAGGAAAAATTGTTCATAGTAGTGATCGTCTTGTGAACTGGTTAATACATAGACTATTTTCATTGAATAATCTCATTAACAAGCATATCTAAACATGATTTCTGTTTATCACTTATAAGTTTATATCTATTAGCCATCTTTTCCATTTTATCATTTTTAATTTCACTATCAAAACTTTGTAATATTCTTATACTCATTTCTATTTCATCAAAAGGATTAAAATAAAGCACACAGTCGCCGCATACTTCGGTTACTGCGGAATTTGCGGAACAAGCGCATAATGTTCCGTATTTCATGGCTTCAAGCGGCGGATATCCAAAACCTTCATTTAACGTGGGATATATAAAAAGATGCGCGTTCATATACAGGATTTCCAGATCCAAAGAAGAGACATAACTTCCCCATTCAAATCTGCGGCTGTTTCCGGTTAACTTCAGGTAATGCTTTTTATATGACGCACCAAGAACAAGTATCCTGATATTTTCAGGGATTTTATTATTTATTATAAGTTCATACAGTACTTTACATGCTCGGTAAGCGCCTTTTTCACTTCTGTCTGCGGTGATAAGAAGAATGTATTTTTCCGGTTCCAGGGATAAGGATTTCAAAATATTGTTATTTGTTAAGTCTATAGGATCATGCTGCTTTGCTGGTGAATAATAAAATTTTATTTGCGAATTGTTTAATTGCGGAAAAAAATAAAGAAGAGCGTACTTTGAATGATTGGAAACCGTAATAATGGACTGAATCGACGTAAGTGAAAATAATTTATTATAATTATTTATTCTGCTTTTTAAGCGGTTTGATATCCACCATACCGGAAAGAGTAAAAAAAACAAATGTTTAATTGCGATTTTTAAATTTAACTTTTTATATTTTAATTCATATCTGTCTGAAGGATATTCCAAATCGCGCAGTCCGTGAATTGTATATATAAATTTTGTTTTTTTAGGAATAACAATATCAGTGTAAGAGTAGGGCAGTGCTGAATAGAAAACATCATAAATATTGTCACATAACAATTTGCTTAATTCTGTGTTGTTTTTACAATAGTGTACTGTAACAAGGCTTTTATGACAAACTTCGAGAATGGATTTATCAAATTTTCTGTTAGGATCATAAAAGACTTCCAATGTTTTTTCTTCCGGAAGCAGTTCGCAGAGCCTTAAAAAAAGAGTTTTTGCGTATTCTCCTCCTCCGTGAAAATCAGTGCCTGAAGAAGACATGGGTTGTGTTGATGATAAATCAAAAAGTATTTTCATACTGCTAATTCTGAAAGCTGCGCTTTAAGTAACATGTTAAATGACAAGATCATGATAAAAACGAAAAACAAAATTATATAGTTTAAATATAAACCATTTTGTTTTATTATGATGTTTTAATTCAGGATACTTATCAATAATCTCACTTCGGTATTCTTTGTTTATCATAATGAACTTGGCATAAAGCACCTCATTATGGAAAAAAGAATAATACCTATTGACAGAATTTACAGGCTGCGCTGATTTAAAAAATACATAAAGATGCTCAAACCCTGTATACTGTACCGTTTTATTTTGGGATAGATTATCAAACCAGCGATAACATGCTAGTTTTTTTCGCAGTATATAAACAGGATTATCTTTATTAAATTTCAGAAAAAAATAGTAATCGCTTACAGGCCAAAAATTTTGATTAAATCCTCCTGAGGCTAAAAAAGCCTTTTTATCAAATAAAGTCCCGCAGGAAGGAGCTTTGTAAAGATTGCTTAAAATATACGTTAAACCTTCCTTAAGGGTTATTTTTTTATAAAATTTTTTGAAAAAAACACGGAGAAGAAAAAATGGAAAAAGAAAAAATTTTAAAATAAATTTTATTAATATTTTTACGGGTTTCTTTGTAGAAAGGCTTAAAACATCACGATTTATTAAAACGCATTTTGCATTTTGTTTTTTTTTATTCAGGAATTTATAAACTTCAGATAAATATTGCGGATACAAAATGTCATCATCATGCAGGAATGCGACATATTTTCCTTGCGCAACTTTTACTCCAAGATTTGTACTGTTATATAAACCTAAATTACGGCGATTACGGTAAATCAAAATATTTTTAATATTATTATATTTATTAAATTCTGATATATCCGTTTGCGGATCGTCGCAAAAGATTAAAATCTCATAATTAAAATCAATGTTTTTTTGATCTAAAGCGCTATTGATCGCTTCATGAATATATTCTTTTCGTTTGTATACGGTTATAATTATTGAAACAAGCGGATTTGAGATACTGTCTAAACTGCCTCTTATCAGTTCAGTATCATTTTCTTCTAATGCGGAAAAATTATTTATGTCCTGATATATATTTTGGCAGGAAACGCACATATTTTTATATATTGATTAGTTTATTATAAGAAACATATTGAACAGGCGCTTCCAATGCTTCTCTGAGATTATTTACGGAAGTTTCATATAACTTTCTTTCTGAAATTTCAAGTGAGGAAACCAATGATAAATAATCATCGTTTGACATATTAATACATTTTTCCATCGCATCTGATAATTCATCGTTATCATTATACAATATACTGTTTTCATCGTTAAAACTTGGCGCGTAGGAAAATTTACGGTGTAATATTATTGGTTTTTTAAGACCATAACTTAAGCCATAAGATCCGCTTGCTCTATTTGTATATTCAACACTTGCCTGATCTATAAGAGCCAAAAAGAAATTGGAATCGGATATTTCCTTGAACATATTTAGATATTCCAGAAATCCAAAAACTTCAAAGTTATTATGAAAGCGTTCAGGTACCGGAAGACCATCACCCAAAACCTTTACTGTAAAATTTGTTATACCCTTTTTATATAATTTGTCACATGCGAAGAAAAGTAAATATAAATTCCGTCTTGGCAGATCAATTGCATTGAGTGTTACAAAAGTTGTAGTTTTAAATTTATCTTTTTTTAGGAAATTACCGAAATAATGCATACTAACCATAAATGGCGGCTTTCTGTCATAACAGTCCATTTTTACAGGAGATATTATTTTATTTGTTTTAAAATAGTCATTGCTAATATCGGGATAGTGCATCATGCAAACAGGGTTTAATTTAGTGAAATCAACTCCGTAAAAATGACTGTTTTTCATATAATCGGAATAAGTAACAATTAAAATATGCTTATAAAGGACCGCTGCCGAAGATCGTAACAACAAATTCATATCCATGCTTGAAAGTGTATAAATTCTAACCTTTATATTACCTGAAAAACATGAAAACAGGCTCAAATCATTTCTGTTTGAATGCGATTTTTTCTTTAATGGTTTTCTATAGACGACATCAACATTATAACCTAAATCCAAAAGATATTTTGTAAGACTGGGGAAATTTTCACCATGAAAAGGGGTAAACTCTATTATACAACAGGAATTTTCGCGAGTAATAATTTTTTTGAAGAATTTTATACGAAAAGCATTAAATATATTTTTTGTTAAATGTTTCCTTGATAGTTCATGCAAGCCGTGAGGAATAAAAGATTCTAGTAATAATTTAATACCCATTATTAATGATATTTATAGAAACATTTCAATCTTGATTTTAAAAAACGAAAAAAACAGTAAAAACCAACAGTAAAATAAACAAACAAATTATGAAAATAATTAATTTGTTTATATACTAAATGAATATATTTTTTCTGGTTATTGACAATGTATTGCGGAAAAGATTTATTAGTAATTTTTACAGGAATAAAACGATAATTTTTTCTGTTAAAAATATCATAGCCTTTATTTATTTTAGTAATAATTTTATTGTTTAAAAATGTATCATTGTTATATTCTTGATGGGCAAAAGATTTTACTTTATATAGTATCATTTCATATCCGCCAAGAAATGAAAAATGCCAGCCTCCATCCTTGATTATTCCGGTTTTTTTTACATCACGAATTTCTTGCGGTGTACAATTTCTGCTCTTGTATTCAGTAAATGTCAGTATTTTAGCCATACAAAAATATTTTTCTATAATATTTTGATAATTTAAAAAGTAATAAAAGAATTTTTGTCTAAAGCAAAAGAGTCCTGGTCCATATTCCATATTTTTATATTTTAAAATCTCATTTGTATTTGGTATTTCATCTACATCAGAAATAATTATAACATCTTCATTACGACATTGTTGGATACCATCATGAATCTTATTTCTTTGATAAAATTCCATATCCCAGGCGGATTTATATTCAAAATCATATTCAGTAATTTTTATATGTATGATTTTTTCCAGAAATGTTTTGTATCTTGATATATTTTTCTCAAAAAAAAATATTTTTTTTTCATTTGAAAATGTCCTGTCTGCTTCTATTAACACAAATTTATCGACTACTGGTGATAATATATTCAAGCGAATTTCCAATAAATCTAATTCATTAAAAAATGGAAAACAGTCGTAAACCATTATTTATCCTTTAAATTATGAAAATTTATACAGTGATGTTTTAATTATATAACATCCCAGTTAATAATCGGCGCTATGGATGCAAGTTCAGTATGTGTTGAAAAGGAAGGTATTGCGGAAATAATATTTTTCATTTTATTTTTTTTAAATTGATTACGAAGAAGAATTAAAAATCTTGTTTTTTGCATTTTAATGAAAAACATAAACAAATCGGAAATGGAACTCTGGCTTATTTCACAAAATACCAGATTATCTTTTGGAATAAATGTTTTAGTATATTTTTTCCATATATGATAATTATCAATTAATGTTTGTACTTTGCAGGAAAAAGTCATAGTCGTGGAATTACATTCCCGCCAATGTGTGCTTTTTGTAAGATATATTCTGGTTTTTTGCAAATTTTTTATATTAAAATAATTTCCACCGTCTATTGTAAGTTTATATTTATCAGGGTGATCATAAAGAGTAACATAATCGGCAATTTCAAGCCCTTCAAGAATAACTTTCTTTGAACCAGACTTATGTAAATAATCGTCTTCAAGAAGATATACATAATCATCCGGTTTACGAGTTTTTATTATTTTATCCAGCATAAAAACAAAAGAACCAGAATTTCCCAGCGTAATTTCTTCATGGGTAAGACCGTCTTTTTCAAAGGATCTGATAAAATCAACAGTTTGCTTTTCACAGTTGTCGGCAATAACATGAATATTTTCCGCGCCAAATTCTTTAATTGCGTTTCTTAAGCAGGAAAATCTGTCTCCGTTTAACAGTTTTTCTTTTGGTCTGCTTTTGTCAGATATTCGATAATATATATAAAGTTTCATATATTTTTTTTTATTATTTATATAAAGAATATTTAATTTTTATTACTATATCTCGAAGATTTAAAATTTCCAATATATCAAGTAAAAAATATTTATACTTTAAATAAAAAAGATATATCTTAATGTACTTAACTAAATAAAAAATATTCAATAAATTAAAATTTTTCATTGAGTTTAAAATAAAATTATTGTAAGCAATTGAATGAAGAAAACATTTATATTCATACTTATCTATTATGTCAGAATTTATTTTTTTAACACCATTGTAGAGATTATTAAAACCATTTGATTTTTCCTCTAATCGTTGTATTCTTTCTTTCTTCCTTGTAATCATTTTAATTGTAGTTTTCGCTGTAGCGTTATTCTCATGTATTCTATATTTTATAACTGGATAATTTATTTTATAACAACCATTAAGTAATGCGCCAATGTTATTTGACCAAATATCATGTGCAAACCATTCATTGCATTCAAAATATTTTAGCTGCTCTTTAATAGTTTTATGTATGGCCATAGCGCAAGCAATCTTCCCCCTCCAATTATACACAGTATCATATAAATTCAATTTAATTGTTTTTTTATCATAAAATGTCTTGGTATGATTGAAGTAATTAACAGGATTTCCATTGGCATCGATTGTTTCAACCAATCCATTTAATACGAGGATGTCCTTATTTTTTTTCATTGTATCAATCATTATTGATAGTTTGTCTAAATTCCATATATCATCCTGATCACAAAAAAATATATAATCACTGTTACATTCTATAATTGCATCAAAAAAATTCTTTTTCCAGCCTTTTCTGGATTGATTAATAATTAACTTCCATGTTAATTCAAGATTATATTTTATAATATAAGTTCTTATAATTTTTACTGAAGAATCTGAGGAACAGTCATCATAAATAATAACTTCGTTTGGCTGATATGTCTGATTACGAATACTTTCTAACTGTTCAATAAGATATCGCTCGCCATTATAGACACACATTAGTACTGAAATTGTTTCATTCATATCTAATAATTCTTTTTATTATTTTTTTTATAAGATTAATGACATATCGACACTTTAAGGATAAATAACAATAATAAAAATATAAATTGCTGTTTAATATTAAAATAAAAAAAACATTTTTATTTTTTTTTGGAAAATTATAATGAATATAGCTTGTTTTTGATGATGTAATTCTATACAGATCTTTCACCATCATAAAAGAATCTACCCTCTTTTCAAATAATTCTCCGGCATAAACAGGATAACGATCTGAAGCAGGATGTTTGTAATTGTAAATTTTTTGTTTAAATGTATCTGTTTTCACCAAATAACATTGGTCAGAAAAACCACGGCAAATATAAAAATCATTTATTTCTCCTGTAGATTCTTTTTTTACAACTTTATAATCAAAATTCCATGTTGGATTTGCTACTGCAAAGATAGAATTATTTTCAAGAATGTTACAGGCATTTTCAATCCAGTTGCCTTTTTGGGGCAGAAATGTATCGCTCGAAAAATGAAGATGATATTTTGTTTTAGACAGATACAAACCTACCAATTCAGCAGATGAGTAATAATAGCCTTTTCCAAAAGAATCTTTATTAATGTCAAAATATATTAATGCGTCAGAAATAAAATCATCAACATAATAATAGGAATCAATTATATTTTCTTCTATTTTTAATTTAGCATATCTTTCAACCATTTTAAAATCGTTTACATTATTTATTATCAACTGTTTACATTGAAAATTAACATTGCAATTATTAATCATTTTATTTAAGTGTTGTGTTTTCAACAAGTATTCCCAGTCATTTTCGTAACATTTTGTCTCAAATGTTATATCCAGTTTGTTATTTGCCATGTTATATAAAAAATATTTCTCTTATGTAGTTAATTGTTTATTTGTAAAAATACTTATAAACCCTGAATAAACAAAATTAATGATGCGCAGGAAAATGTTTTGCTTTTTTATTAAATTGTCGATATAAAAAAGATTTATTCCCTGTCTTTTCAGCGCTTCTGCTATAAAGTATACCAATCCAGACCAGCTATTCAAATCTTTAGCATTGTCTCTGGAAACATAGGCAATAGTTAAAGGTTTATTATTGTAAGCTTTCATTTACTATAAATGTTTTCAAAAATACGCATTATTTTTTCTTCGCAGAAAGGCTCGGAATAACAATCGTAATTTATATCTTGCAGGTATTTTTCCCTAAAATTAAGAAAAATATCAGTAAGGTCTTTTTCCGATGTATAACGAATTGCCTTTTTTCCCAAAAAATCAAGGTGCGCAGTTGCATAAGTATAACCCCGATTAAGGATAAACAGACAAATAGTTTTCAAACAAAATTTCGTATTATGCAATAATTTTGGCGCCCATGTAATAACCGGTTTATTTTTAATTGAAAATTCAGCAATAGAAAGTCCAAATGTTTCACCGTCACTACGAGCATGTATCATGGCGTCACAAGTATTAATAAATATTTCTTTGAAATTAACATCGGTATTTCTGGGAAGGAAAATAATATTTTTTCCCATGTCAGAGATTTCAATAAATGGTTTAAAATTCATAAAAAGAAAATAAATATCTTTTCTTTTATACAAGACATTGATAATTGTTTTTTGAACAAACGGAATATTAAAACAGCCTTCACCGCCGTATCCGCCAAAAACTACTGCGCCAGGAGGAATATTTAAGCTTTCACGGAGAGTAACAGTGTTTCCTGGAAATTTTCTTACTATATGCGGTAAAACAGGATATGATGTTCTGAACCATTTGTTAAGAAAAGGCGATATTGGACAGTAAAATGTTCCGTGTTTTGCTTTGGTTGAAAAAACACAATGTATAAAATGCGGTATTTTTTCATGAAATATTTCTGTTTCTCTTCCGCCGCCATCAATTTTATATATTAAATCTATTTTATTTTTATCTGCAAAATCATGTAATTCCTTTTGTGATACATAAAAAAAAACAGGGAAATTCTGCGTAAATTTTTTCAGTACATTATTATCAAATATCCTGTTCCTGGGAGATGCAATAAAGGAATTATTTTTTAATATATTCTGATTGCCAAGTGCATAATCAATGAGCGCGACTTCTGTACCCCGCTCGCTAATTTGATTACTGTGAAATAAAATATTCATTTTTTGGTTTTTTTTCGGGAAAGCCAGGCCTTAATGCAATCAAATAAAATAAATCGTATTCCAATACCATTTCTTTTTATGATATTAGAGATAACCATGTCTTTTAACGATTTATCAGATGTAAATCCTTTTAACTTCATGCGATCAATAACAGCGCCAGAGAAAGGTGTTCGTGTCGCATGCTTCCAGAACAATTCAAAGTTTGTAATATATGTATAACAATTCCACGGTTTAACGGCATTAAAATGAATTATTTTAGGATTATTTTTAGCATCACAATAATTATCAAATAAATGTTTCGGCAGATATTCTGCTAGAGGCATTGTCATACAATTCCAATGATACGGTAAAAGAAGGACTTTGCTGTCTGCCAGATAATTGAGTACATCCTGATCATGAACCGGCCATTGTCGTGATGCCGCAAGTTCAATAAGTTCTTTCGTAGATATTGTATTGCGGAATAACTCGATATTAAAAAGACACATACCGCCATTAAAATATTCATCAGGATTTTTTAGTTTTAATAATATCTGATGCCTGCTTTTTAAATAATTCTCCTCTTTTTTACTGTAATATAAAGCAACCGCCGTATCACGAACAGAAGCAAGTAAATATTTTTCAATATTAATATTAAATAATTCGGCAATATCCGTACAGCAGATCATATCCCCGTCAAGATAGACAGCTTTTTTATATTCAGGCAATAATTCAGGAATCAATAATCTGAAATATGACTCAACTGTGATATGTCTTGAAACATATAAATTATATTTACTGATGTACGAACTTACATTTATAAACTTTATTGAAAATTGATGGAAATTAGAAATTTGTTTTTTTAGTAATTCCATGTTATTATCATCTATTTCTTGATGTAGTATATAAAAAACATATTGTTTTTCATGACCTGCGGTTTCCATAACAGACTGAATCATTGTAGCCATATAGGGTACATAATAATTATTAGCTGCAAAAACTATGGGAATATCTGATTTTTCCATGATATTATCCATCAACACCTAAAAACTGTAATAATGCTATTTTCTTCAGGACTTGTTTCCTTTTGCCATATACCCTTCATAGAAATATATAACTAATTTATATACTCTTTTAACACATCATACAACATAGTAGCAGCTTTATCACTGGAATATTTGGATAGAATTTCATCCGGATTATCAACCGGTTCCTTCAGAAGTTGATTAAGGTCAACATCTGTGTTGAATGGATCGATATAATGCGCTGTATTTCCGTAAATTTCAGGCAGGCTTGACGCGTTTGAAATTATTATTGGTACGCCGCAGGATAACGCTTCAAGAGGAGTAAGTCCGAATCCTTCATAATAAGACGGCAGAATAAAAGCTTTGCATTTTTCCATCAACGCTTTTACTTTTGAATCATTAAGATACCCCAGAAGAATTATATTCTTTGGTATTTCAGCGTCAAGCTCTTTTATTTTTACAGTTAATAGACTTGTTCCTGATATGGCGAAATAGTCTTCAGGATTTTTTTTTGCGTATTTAATTATCCATTGCAGATTTTTTCTTTTTGACAGACTGCCAAGGAAATAGTAATATTGTTTATTATTTAGAATCGGAAAATCAGTAAACACAGAAGTATCTGATTTAATTTTTTTCATGTGATCCGCATTGCTGTAGATAACATCAATCTTGTCCTGATTAATTCTGAATTTATTAATAATTTCTTTTTTGCTGCTTTCAGATACTGTAATTATTCTTTTTGCCAAATAGGAAATAAAGCGGTATTGTATTCTGCTGTAAAGCATTGTGAATTTGTCTCTTATGCTGGTAAAATCCTTTGGGAATAATTCACAGTAAATATCATGTAAAAAAACAATTCCTGGAGTAAATGGCAGACAATTATTACCGAATTCAAGAACTGTGTATTTTTTATGTATTAATAAAAAATATTGTAATGTCATCATTTGCCATATTATATTTTTCCCTTTTTTCTTTAATCTGATTACTTTTAAATTTTTATATTCAGGAAGGTTTTTAATATAAGAAGGAATAACAATAGCAATTTCTCCCGGTTTACATAATTTATCCAGGCGGATTGTAATTTCATACGCATATCGTTCAATTCCTGTAAGTCTTCTGCAGAAGAAATCGCCATTAATTAATATCATTTTTATTTACCTAGTTTGTTTTTTATTAATTTTAAAAGATATATCGAATATTTTAATGGATAAAATAAAAAAGATTCTGCGGTTAACAGCAGAAAGTATCTATAAAAACCATAACAATAACGATAATATGAAGTTAATGAAATTTTATAAAGAAATTGATATTCTCTTTTTGTTAATGTAAAACTATTAAAAATTTCAAATTTATCGTTTAATGGAAAAAAATTAATTTCTAAGAGTTCCGGGCGGTTGTATTTTGTTAAAAGACATGGAAGCTCATTTAGAAAATTAACCCTTTCTATATATTTTTGTTTTTTGTCTGTTCTTGTATAAGAATTATTATTAATGGAATGATGATAAAAACCACCTTGTAAATATTTAATTCTCGGATTATTTAAAAGTAACTCAATAATATAAAGTGAATCTTCACCATAGTTTATATTTTCATAGAAAAATATATTATTTTTATTATAGAAATCTTTTTTAATAATAACATTCCATAAACAGCTGTATAATTTTCCTTCTAAAATTTTACGAAGCACTTTTTCTGTATTATAAACAGTAATTTTTTGGGAATGATATTCTTCTTTACACTTTTTATTTTCTTCAAAAAAATCCAGAAAAGTTATGTCTGTATTATTTTTTATATCATTTTTAAATTTTTCAAGGAGAAATGGCTCTATCCAGTCATCACTGTCTACAAAATATATATATTCTCCAAAAGCATTATTCAATCCAAATTGGCGGGTTTTACTGATTCCTTCGTTTTCTTTATGAAAGACACGTACCCTTGAATCATTCTTATTATAAGAATAACATATAGATAAAGAGTTGTCTGTTGAACCATCATCTATAACAATACATTCGAAATCCGATAAAGTTTGTTTAAGAATACTGTCAAGACAGCGTGAAATATTAGTTTCATCATTATAAACCGGAATAATGAATGAAAATGATGTATCAGACATGTAAATATTTTCTTTTTAATTTTCTAAGTAAAAATGTATTTTTTAATCCAAATAATATTATTGAAAAATAATATATAAAATATATTATTTTTTGCCCATGTATTAGAACTGTTTTTTGTTTGATAAGATTTTTTATTATTAATTCTTTTTCTTCATTATATTGATTATCAAGATAAAATACAACATCAAAGATTGTGTTCCATAACATAATGCAACGAGCATTTAAAATGAAATGTTTACTTTTGGAAATAATATTTTTTTTTAATTGAATTTCGTTAATTATTAATTGCTTATCAAGTAGCATTTTAGGCTTTATAACTGACATTATAGAATTTTCTCTGTTAATTCTATATGAATAAAATGGATTATGATTTATTGCTATTATATTAGAATTGCAGATAATAAATGGCATCCAAAGTTCGTCTTCATGTAATATGCCATGTTTGAAAAGTAAATTATTTTCTATTAAATATTCTCGTTGTACTGTAAAAAGCCAGCCGGCTAATATAATATTTTTATTTTTCATTATAATTCTAAAAAAAATAATTGAATCATAACTTACATTGTATCCATTAAATTGTTCATTAGATAAATAGTCATTTGTTTTTTTATTAATAAAAATTAAATTACTGTTAAAAACAACAGGGGCGTTTGTATTTATAATAATATTATTTAAATGAAATAATGCTTCATTATTGGAAAACATATCATCACTATCTAGAAAAATAATGTATACCCCACTGGAATTCAAAATACCAATATTTCTTGTTTCTGATAAACCGCTATTATTCTTATGAATAACTTTTAATTTGTTATTTTTTAAAGCAAAGAAATCACATATTATGGAACTTTTATCAGTTGAACCATCATCTATTAAAATACATTCATAATTATTAAATGTTTGATTAATTACACTTTCTATACATTCAGAAAGATAATCTTCAACGTTATAAACTGGAATAATAATTGAAAATATTGGACTTATTGAACACATATTATATATATTAATATTTATCAGTAATTAATTATCTTATTTTTATATAAGTTATTTCTTTAACAATTTTTTACATTTTTCTGTAATTCTAGTAAAAGTTCTTTTTATGGCAATTTTATACAGAGATTTTATTGGAATTTTATAGACATCTTTTTCTTCATAATCAACTAACTTCTTATATAAGTTTACAAGATATGAATCATTACCATATTTACTATAAAAATTCCATCTTTCCTTAACAAAATTTTGTTCAACATCAGATAACCAACTTCCTGAAAAATGATGAATTGAATATGTATTTTTATCTATAGATATCAATCCTGTTGAGAAATCTTTTGGAGAAAAAAAAGTTGATGGAAGAAAAGAAATGCTTGAATTTTTACTGTAATTATTATAAATATATTTTAGAATATATGGTAAAGGCGTTGTTTCATAATCACCATTAGATTTAATGAATAAGCGATTATTATAATAATTTAAACATTGTAATATAAATGGATGATTTTTCTCAGCACCAAAACAGGCAGATGCAATTTCCTTTTTTTCATTTTCATATCCCATCATTATATTATTATTTAATAAATCATTAAATGATTTTAATATCTCAACATCTAAATCAAGATAAATTCCTCCATAATGATATATAGCAAATAATCTAATATAATCAGATGCAAAAGCGTATTTTTTCGAATAAGATGCCTGTTTTACCCATAATGAATTATCTATATTAAAGCGATTAAAGTTCCATAAAATAAATTCATAATCGAATAAATATTTTTTCCAGGAAACAATATTCTTATCAAAATTATTGGGAATCGGATCATTAGATAACCAACAATAATGAATTATTTTAGGTATTGGCATAAATAAAAATTAATAATATAAAAATATGTATATTAAATACAAAAACATTCAAAATATACATTTAATTGTAAATGAAAAATGGTAATTATTATACAATACATCATTTGAATACGGAGATATTCTGTCATGAAAATAAATTGGATTAATAATTAAATTATAGACAAATGTGCTTCCAATATCAAGATTATCTGTAAGTTTATAATAAGTAGAAATACCAATTATTAAATTCGCTTTCATACCCATTATATATTTACTGCCATCATAATCATCAGGATCCTGAGTCCCCCATATTGCAAACTGATAGATATAGTTATTATCAGGATTATAACGGTGAATATAGAAAGATGACGTTCCTTTAGGATAAAATAGTTTAAACTCAAAATATTGAGCGTTACCGCCAGGAATGAATCCATTTCCTAACCATTGACCTTTATTAGTGTATCCATGATTTATTTGATGATGAAAATAAAATGAATATGGCCATTGAAATTGAAATGTTTGTGACATTTCCATATGACTCCACTCAAATATTAATTGACAAAATAAATTATTTTTCTCAGAAATTAATAGTGTTTTCTTTGTGCCAAGAGTAAAGACCATTGTATGATATGTATTACGCAATAATGTAGCCCATCTTGGCAATATCTGGTCAAGAGACCACATAGTATAATCATCAACACCTAATTCCCCATATACTTCAAATCCAATCTGGGGGAAAATCCATGAAAAACCAAAAGACGCTTTCTGATCTTCTATGGTATTTTCTTTGGAAGGGAAAATATATTTTAAATTTTCCCAGTCCCATGGAACAAGGCATATCCGATTTGCAAATAACGTTAGCCCCGGTAAAAAAGACGGAGAATATGCAAATGCAAGACCATGAATCATTGTATGATTGTTGTCAGGATCACTGTCAAAATAATCTGATTCTGAAAGCCGGCCTACCCATAATCTTGCTTCAAAGTCTCCTATATACCAGTTAAGCCACGGGATTATAATTTCCTGACGCCGTAATCCAATATCAAATTTTGGATATGCCGGAGCGTTATTTGAATGAAGGATAGAATTAAGGTATGAAGGCCCCAGCCAGATTGCTTGTGTGCCAAAACCAACGGTTAGTGTTCTCCATGAATAGCGAATTTCAGAATCACCGAAATCCCAGTCAAAGAACGGTTCATTTCCAAAACGCTGCGGTGAATCGGCTCCTGCATTATTCCCATATCCCCAAAAATAACCATATTCGCTTTCATAGGCTGAGGGCATTATTTCAAACTCTGCATTTTGTGAAAACGCGAAGTGGGGCAGCAGTGTCAATTCAATGCCGTATCCTTCAAAACGGACGCCGGCTTTTAAAGATGCGTTAAATCCGCGTCCCTGCCACAGAACGCCGTCATTCTGTCCGTAAGGAGCCGCTGTGTTACCTGACATGAACAATTCAGGACCGTAAATGCGCATTTTAAAATCGCCGAATAAATTGCGCCATGTTCCAAGATTTTGATTCTGCCATGGATGCGAAGACTCTTCATTTACAAACCACTTTGAATCAGAAAAGGTCCGATAATTTAACGTGGGGCGTTCTGTCAATCCCTGAAGAGCGAGAAAATCATAATATTCTTCCTCAATTGACTTTAGGGCTTCCTGGGCGGAGAGACTGACAGAAAATATTATAAAGATAAATATTAATAAATTTCTTTTCTTTAAAGATAAGTTGTAAGTATTCATTAATTTTCGTTAATAATCCTGTCCAGTTTTTTGTTTTCTTCTTCCAGTAATTTAATCTGGCTGTTTTGCTTTTTTATTTCAAGCTCCAATATTTCTTTTTGCAATTCCATTTCCCTGATTTTATTTTTCTGGCCGCTTTGTTTATGTGAAAGTACAATTGCCACAATCGGAATGGACAATGCCATCATCGGTATAAATAATCCTAAATATCCTGGTCCCATAAAACCTTTTCCTTACACATTATTTTTCTAGAATTCTGCCTTTCTCAATAATTATTCTTCTGTCGCAGCGTTCTACAGTACTTAAACGATGCGCTATAACTATCAATGTTTTATTGGCGCTTACACTGTATATTTCATCCATTATTTTTTGTTCGGTGTCATTGTCAAGCGCGGATGTAGCTTCGTCAAGAACAAGTATTTCAGGATCATCGTAAATGGCGCGGGCTATACATATACGCTGCTGCTGACCGCCGCTCAATTGAATGCCGCCGTCTCCGACTTTTGTATTAATTCCTTCCTTTTGCGCAAGGAAATCCCATATATTGGCTTTAACAAGAGCGGTTTTAAGTTTTTCCTCATTGTATTCAGATCCAAATGATACATTTTCTGCTACCGTACCGTCAAAAAGATATATACTCTGCGGAATGTAACCGATTTTTTTTCTCCAGCATCTTATATTATCATTACTAAGAGAAACATCATCTATATAGACAGTTCCAGAATCAGGCTTGTGGATGCCTGTAATGATATCAATTAAAGTGGATTTCCCGCCTCCGCTTTCTCCGGTAAAAGCTATTTTTTCACCCCTGTTTATTTCCAAAGAAATATTATTGATAACATCTCCGCCTGTTATATACCTGAAACTGATATTTTCAAGACGAATATTTTTATTGAAATTTACAAGTTCTGATCCTTCAATATCATAGGATTGATTCATGTTTTCATATACTTTTTTAATTGTTTCCTCAACATAAATTATTTTATTTATTTCCTGAAGCATCCTGTGTATGGAAGGCAAAATACGGTATAAAGCAAGAGCGTACATTGAAATTATGGGAATAACCATGCTGGCGTCGTTAAATAAAAATACAATAAATACAACAACGCCTACCAGAAAGGAAAATCCAAGGCTTTCAAGAATGCTTTTTGGCATTGCTCCCAGAACATTGGTAATAAGCTCCGATTTGGTATTTAATTCAAGAACATTATTATAAGTTTTAATAATATCATCTTCATTGCCCTTTAGTTTTACAAATTTTATGTTGCCAAGGGATTCTTTTAATATGCGGTGCATTTTCCTGCTTGTGGTAAATTTTATTTTTCCCTGTATTGAATTTATTCTTGTTAAATATGAAAGAATTATTATAATAATTACCAATAAAATTACTGTTATTACCAATGTCATTTTCCAGTTTAAAACGACAATTAATATATAAACCATCAGTATTGTGAATAATTCCGTGCAGATATGAAGAAAACTGAAAACTGTATTGCCTATGTCGCTGGTTTCATTAAAAATTGAATGCATCAGTTCTGCGGAATTTTTTTGAGCGTATACTCTATATGGAATTGATAAATTTATTTTAAACGCCTTCTTTGAATAATATTTATATATAGAGTTGGAATAACGCTTTGTGGAATAAGTAAGAAAAATGGAATAAATGCCGCGGAATATATAAAATATCAGAATACAGATTCCAAATAAAATAATAAAACTTTCAGGAGATTTAAAATTAAAAAGATCAAAAGCTTTTTTATATAAACCGTCTTCCAGCAGACTTGTATCGGACACAACGGAAATAAACGGCATTATCGCCGAAATTCCGATTGTTTCAACAAGAGAAAAGCTCAGAATAAAAAACAGCATAAATAACATTAAAATCTTCTGCCTGCGGTTTAACAAACGCGAAAGCCTGCTGAGAACTGGTTTTAAAAATAATAATTTATTCAGCAGAGTCATTATGTTTCCCGTATTGCGTAAACCAGTCAACAAACAATTTTAACCCGTCTTTTATGACAGTTTTCGGTTCCCAGTTCAAATCATGCCGCGTAATATCAATATCTGCCATTGTTACAGGCACGTCGCCTGCCTGCATTTCAAGATGGATTTTTTCCGCTTTCCGCCCCATTGTATTTTCCAGAATTTCAATGAAATCAGATAATTTTTCCGGTTTGTTGTTGCCAAGATTGTAAATTGCAAATGGCGCGCTTGATAGACATGGAACAGGCTCTTTTGCGTTAAAGTCAGGATTTACGGCAGGTATATGATTGATGGCGGCGATAATACCGTCAACTATATCGTCAATATATGTGAAATCGCGTAACATATTGCCTTTATTGTAAATTTCAATTGGTTTACTGTTAATTATCGCGCTCGCGAATTTATAATATGCCATATCAGGTCTTCCCCATGGACCGTATACGGTAAAGAAACGCAAACCTGTGGATGGTATGTTAAATATACTGGAATATGTGTGCGCCATTACTTCATTGGCTTTTTTTGTCGCCGCGTAAAGGCTGACAGGATGATCCGTTGTATCTGTAACTGAAAACGGCGTTTTTCCATTCAATCCGTATACAGAAGAACTGGAAGCGAATACAAGATGTTTAACAGAAAATTGTCTGCATGCTTCAAGAATATTAATAAAACCGCTTATATTGCTTTCTGTATACGCGTATGGATTTTCCAGGCTATAGCGGACTCCGGCCTGAGCCGCAAGATTACATACACAGTCAAAGCATTCATCCCTGAAAGCCGAAAAAAGTTTTTCCCGGTCGGTTAAATCAAGTTTTATGAAACTGTAACAGGGCAGGGTAGTGCTCTGAGCTTTGCTCTGAGCTTTGCTCTGAGCTTTGCTCTGAGCTTTGCTCTGAGCTTTGCTCTGAGCTTTTTTGCCATATTCAATTTCTTTCTGATTTATTCCTGAATGCGCAAGTCGCGCGTATTTTAAATTAACATCGTAATAATCATTTATATTGTCAATGCCTGTAACATTATGTCCAAGCGCAGCAAGTTTTTCCGCGAGAAAAAAACCAATAAACCCGGCGGCGCCTGTTACTAAAATGTTCAATTTTTTTCCGCCATTATTTGCTTCCAATTCCAAAGTACTGTAATCCCGCGGATGTAACTTCCTGAGGTTTATAAATATTGCGCAGATCAAAGAACATAGGCGATGTGATTAATTGTTTTACCTTAATCAGATCAATGTTTCTGAACTGATTCCATTCTGTGGCGATTATCAGGGCATCAGCTCCTTTCATTGCGTCATACTCATCCGCTGCAAAATAAACAGAATCTTTCATTGATGTTAAACGCCACAGGGCTTCTTTCATCGCGGCAGGATCATACAGCCGCATTTTCGCGCCGCGCGAGATCAAGTATTCACAAATAGAGATTGCAGGTGATTCCCGCATATCGTCCGTATTCGGTTTAAACGCGAGTCCCAGCATTGCGAGTGTTTTTCCGTCCAGCTTCTCCATGACATTTTCGATGTTTTTCGCCGCGCGAATCTTTTGTTTTTCATTTGTTTCTATAGTTGTCTCTACAATATTCAGTATCTCATTATTATCCCTTCCGGTTTTCGCAAGCGCTCTTGTGTCCTTGGGAAAACATGAACCTCCGTAACCAGGTCCGGGATGTAAAAATTTAGATCCAATTCTTCCGTCCTTTCCCATAGCCTTGGCGACATCACGTACATCCGCGCCGGTTTTTTCGCATAAATTTGCGATTTCATTTATAAAAGTTATTTTTACAGCGAGAAAAGCGTTTGAAGCGTACTTGATCATTTCTGCGGATTCAAGATTGGTTTCGATATATGGTGTATCATTGAGGTAAAGAGAGCGGTAAACATCTTTCATGATTTCCCTTGCGCGTTTACTGCCGCTTCCGATTACAACACGATCAGGATGCGTGAAATCATATACAGCGGAGCCTTCCCTCAGGAATTCAGGATTGGATACAACATCAAATTCAATTTGTTTTCCGCGTTTTGCAAGTTCTTCGGAAATCCATAATGTTACCTTTTTTCCTGTTCCGATTGGAACAGTACTCTTGTCCACAACAACCGTATATTTATCAATAAGCGCGCCTATCTGCCGGGCTGCGGTTTCTACATACACAAGGTCTGCGCCGCCGTCATCCGCCGGCGGAGTGCCGACAGCGATAAAAACCACATTGCTTTCATTTAACGCGAAAGCGAGATCGCCTGTAAACGAAAGCCTTCCGCAGCGGCTGTTTCTTTCTACTACCGTATCAAGACCGGGTTCAAATATCGGGATTATTCCTTTTTTAAGGGATTCAATTTTCTCCGGATTGTTATCCACACAGATAACATTATGGCCAAAATCGGCGAGGCATGCGCCTGAGACTGAACCTACATAACCTGTTCCAATTACTGCTATTTTAGCCATTATTATTTCCCCTAATAATGAAGATCGGTTCCTATAAATAATTCATATCTGCTGTTTGTAATAAACGCAGATAAATTAAAACCCAAAGAAATGCGCAAAAATAAACTGCGGAAAAATTCAGGAAAAATTATGGCTTCGATACCGCCTGAAACAAGCATGTTTTTATAGGTGAAATCAGCGCCGCTGTAAAGAGCTTCATTTTCAGGACTTCTGTAAAAAGCGATATCCAATATTGGAACCAAATGAAGATCAAAATTGAAGAATCTGTATTTATCATTGTTCAGCCATTCAGACAGCCTGAATTTTAAAATGCTTACAGGCAAATCAAAGTTGGCTGAAATCATGAATTCCGCGCTTACATCCCTGTCAAGGATTCCGCGCATAACATCCCCCGCTCCGCTTGCGCCCTTTTCAGTAAAAAACCAGTGGCGGTACATAAAACGCGATGAAATTCCAAATATATCATCAAAAACTAAATGCGCAATGCCTGTGACATTTAAGTGACTATCCCATGGTTCAATGTCATTCCTGTAATTATAAAAATTATAACTAAAGGAATTGGATACGCTGACATCATAACCCCTTAGAAAATTGCCAATCCAGTCAATACGGTTAAAACCCAGATTGTGGCTGAAGGACAAAAAAGGCCCTTTTCTTATTTCATCAAGAGGCCACTGCGGAAGTTCATGATTAAAAAGCGCGGATACTCCCGCTGTGTATACAAGTTCACCCCAGAGGCCGGCCTCAATACCTGTCGGAATTCTCCATGATATAAACGGACTTGATGATATATAGAATCCGTCCTGAAAATTACCGAATGGAATTTTATCATCATCATTATTTTCTTCGTTAATGATAAATGATTCATTAAAACCCAATGTAACAGTTGTGGATTTTACAGGCAGCTCTACGGATAATCCTGTAACATTTTTATAATAAAAAAGCTGCTCCATATCGGGACGGTAATCAAAAAAGTTATCAAAATTCAAATTCCAGTTCAGGTTAAAAATCCGAAGCGGAATGTCGGAATCAAGCATAAACATAATAAAATGTTCCTTGTTTTCGTCATACATGTATCCCAAATCCAGCCTGAGAGGACTCATTGTGCCCAGGAAATTATAATCTCTGGCTTTCAAAGTAATATCAAAACCGGAATTGGAACTGTACCTGGGTCTTGGTATAGCCACAATATTCCATGTATCTTTTGTATTAATAATCAGTTCAACGGGAATCTTTCCGTCTTCCTGCGGCGGAAATGTAATGTATTCTATACTGGCGCTGTCTAAAACCCTTTGATTAATAAGAATTTGGGTTTTATCACTGATATATTTTTCCAGGTTAATAAAACCTGTTATTTCCTCTCCTTTAATAAACTTAGCGTGATTAATCAGCGCATTAGGACGGGTAAAACCTTCTATGTTAAAAATAAAAGAGTTTATTATATATACAGAATCGCTTTTGACGGATTTTTCTGAATGCTGATTATTGTCTGTATAATTGTTTTCCTCCTGTGAATAGACTGGATAAAATATAAAACATAATAAAATGGGTAAAAAAAAATTATAGTATCTATTCATTAATATTTGTTTTTTGAAATTTTGAGCAAAACAACCCATTTCCGCCTGTAAAGCGGAAAAAAAGAGAATGGAAATAACCTGCCAGGATGGCGGCCGCGGGCAGCACCAGCGGCCGAAACACGCTCAATGAAACCGGCGATTTTATGCAGAAAAGAACTCTGTTCTTTACCTGTCTGATTAATAATATACCACACAACAGCGGTTTTTTCAAGTGATGATTATTCCAGTAAGTTATGTACGTTTATTCTGATATAGTCAATAATCTCATTTTTTGAAAATTCATCAATTTCATTGTTATTATTCAGGAATTCATTCCAATTTTCAATAAAATCAGTGGCGGATTTACGGTTTAAGGGCAAAGTTTTACCGGCTAAAAGGCTTTCTCCATTCTTATTGCGTAAAATTGATCTGTCTTTATAAATTATTCTGATGTCAGAAAGGGTATTTTTCTGGGTTTTTGCCAAAAATACAAGTGTTTTGGAGTTATAAATATTATTTGAGTTAAACTTTTTGAACATCGAATAATCCCACTGGTGCAGGGGCAGCCTAATCCGGGTAATAAATTCATGGTAATCCATAACAGGATACTTTTCGATTGCATGAAAACGGGCTGCGGCTACCCATCTGGAATTATAGGCATTACGAAGTTCATACTGCGCGTCAAGAGCCACAAGCGGAGCCGAAGCGTCAAGCATACGCCCGGAACAGCAGATATTTCCGCCAATGGTCGCAATATTTCTGAGCTGTACGCCGCCAACGGTTTCCAGACACCTGCATAAAACATCCGGGACTATTTTTCCAAGCCAGATTATTTTATTCAGCTTTACCATTGAACCGATTTCCAGATAATGTTCTGTCCTTGTAATGCGGTGAAGTTCTTTAAGTTTATCAAGACAGATGATAACGGGCGGCAGATTTAAAATATTCTTACCCTGCCTCCATATAAAATCAGTGCCGCCTGCAAAAAGAACCGCTTCCGGAAAATGATTCCAATCAGAAAAAAGATCGCTTAACGTGTCCGGAAAAAAAATATGATTATGAGGAGCGTCCATAAAGCCTCCTCTGGCGTTCGCCTGCGATAAGATTGACAGCTTCAATCATTCTTTCAGGGCTTGTACAGCGGCACTTTATGCCTGAAAATCCTATCAGTATTTCCTCTCTGGACGGGATTGGGATTCTGTCAAGAAGGGTTTCTGTACAGAGAATTTTTCCGGATTCACAATAACCGCAATTTCCCAAATGCACCTGCTTATACCCTGTTAAAATTTCCTGATATTCAATGGTCTGGGAAAATCCCTCTATTGTGATAATTTCACTGCCGGTTAATTTAAACGCGGGAACCAGGCAGGCATTACTTACCTGACCGTTTAAAATTACCGTACATGCGCCGCATTGTCCTGTAAGGCATCCTGATTTGGATCCCAATAAACCAAAATTCCCACGCAGGATATCGATCAGCCTTTCACATGGCTCGCAGCGTACAACAACATCATCGCCGTTTAAAATAAAATTGATTGTCATTTTGCCCCCTGCGCGGGCGTTTCATTTTTTTTATTATGAATAATGTTCCAGATTTCTTTTCTGTTCAGGGGAATGGATTTAAAATTATAATCAAGCGCCTGCGAGACTGCCTGTATAAAAGCCGCCGGTATACAGGTAAACGGAAGCTCTCCTATTCCTCTTGATTCGCCTGTATCATTGGGTACAAAATCAGGATAAATCGGAGGAATATCCTCCGCTGTCGGTATTGTGTAATTTTCATAACAGCTTTTGGACAGAATCCCGTTTACATATTCAATATTTTCTGTATAAGCCCAGCCAAGCGCCTGAGTGGCTCCTCGGACAAGGCTTCTTTTCGATCTGTTAATTGAAATAATCTTTCCGCCGTCAATTCCAAGCCAGATACCGCGGATTTTTGGAATGCACTCAATCATGTCTATTGTTACTTCTACAACCGCGCAGGCTAACCCAAATTTAGAAAAGCTTGCAGCGTTTATAACTTTTCCGGCTGGCGGCGTGATAAGCCCGTTCCATAATAATCCGCTCTGGGATTTCATGGCGCGGCGTACCGTTATTGGCAGAGGATCGTGAAAACGCTGTTTGCGTATTACCTGGCAGCATTTTTCTATCAATCTGGTAACAGATGTTATATTTCTTGAAGCGCATGAAGGGCCGCAGTCAGGCGCATTGTTTGAGATAACCCGTACATTTTCAGGCTCTATGGAAATTATCTGCGACGCGACTTTCGCCCATATTTTTTCATAGTTTCCGTCATTGCTTGTAATGCTTGCCCTAATTTCCAGAATGCTTTCCTTGGTCAGCGTAATTTCAACGCTGTAGTTTCCTTTATCATCACCATTGTACAACAGGCCGCTGCCCTGAAAACCAAGCGCAATTCCGATGCCTCTGGGATTTTCTCCTTTTTCAATCACTAATGAATTGTCTTTCCTGTATTTCCGCAATAGTTCATTTGAAGCCCATTTTCTGTTATAGTCGCTCATTAAAGCGGTTCTGTCGATTAGATCTTCAATCGGTCCCTGGTTTTTTTGCGATCCTTGAGAGGACTTCCTGTCATTGTCGCCTTCACGTTTTGTGTTCCAGTACAAGTGCGTAAAACGCGAATAATCCAGATGAGGTTTTCGCCATTGAGCAGGATCAAGATGCAATGAATCTGCGATATGCGAAACATGGCATTCCATGGCAAATAGCCCCTGAGCCAATCCGAAACCGGAAAACGGCCCTTGCGGCGGAATATTTGTCCTGAATGCCTTTGCTGTCAATTTTATATTTTTTATATTGTAATACCCAAGAACGCCAATACAAACCTGGTCAAGTATCTCATCGCTGTTAATCCCGAATGCGCCAAGGTTAACACAAATGACTATATCGGCGGCCAAAATTTTTCCGTTTTCATCAATGGCAGTTTTAATATCAATATTTGATTTGAAACGTTTGGGGGAATAAAGAAAATCCTCTTCCCTGTCAAGGATTAATCGAACAGGTTTTTTAGCAATATATGTTCCCAGCGCCGCGCGGCAGGCAATCAGTGATGAAAAGACCAGTTTACCGTCCATGTGTAAACTTAGGGAAGTCGGCTCGACAGAAACTAATGATGGATCAATTCCCAATGTGCGGGAAACAGAACGTTTTACATGATAAGGCCATTGAGTCGCGGTTTTAACAATTAATTTATTCGCCTGCGGCGTGTCAGATGTTTTTTTGTTTTTTAAATCCTTATCTGTGCTTTTTTTAATGTTTTTTATATTCTCTTCCGGTTTATTATTACTGACATTTTCATACCATGTTACAGCTCCTCCCGGTTCAGCGTACCAGTGATCCTGAATTCCTGTAACATAATTGCCGCTTATTATTTTTGCCGCGCTTTCTGCAGCCTCCTGCGGAGCCTCTCCGGTTTGCGAAGTTTCAGGCCGAAGATGCGAAAAATATTTTTCAGGCTCTCCTGATTTTATTTCCCTTACCGCGGTTATGTTTGATAAATCATCACTACTGTTTTGCTCGTATGAAAAGACCGGTTTTTCTTCGTCTGTTTCAATTTTACAGAGGCTGATAAATTCTTCCAGTACCGTTTTATCCTGTCCCACCAGCAGAGCAATTGGCTCTCCGATATATGAAAGTATTCTGTCTGCGAGAATTGGGATGTTTGTATCTTCCAGTCTGTTTTCACCGGGGATATTCGCGGCTGTAATAAAAAAATAATTTTCAGGTAATACGGGCAATAAAATTGATTTCAGGGAGCCTTTAGCGATGGGAGATCTTATAATGGCCGCGTATAATGAATTGGGCGGATAAATATCTTCCAGATAAACGAATTCTTCCATGTAGAGAGTATTTTATTTGATTTTATAAATGTTATCAATTGAGGTTTTCTTCAGTACTGGTTTCTATTCCGCGTGGCATATACCTTTGTCTTTCAGGACACTCAATAACATTTTGGAATTGCGGTACGCTTGCGGTTTTTCAGGATCAAGGCGGCAAACTGGACGGAGTTCCTCAATTAGTGATTTAATGTCAACGGGCAGCGGCTTTTTGCGGTTGACCCTGAGTATACGATTGTGTTCAGTTTCAACAGGATCTTCGTCTGATGACCAGAGAAGTTCATCCATACGCTCACCAGGCCGCATCCCTGTGTATACGATTTTAATGTCTGTTTCAGGTTCAAAGCCGTGGAAACGTATTAACTGTTCCGCCAGGTCGCGGATACGTACAGGCTCTCCCATATCAAGAAGATACAGACATCCGTTTTCGCCAACGCCTCCTGCCTTGAGTACCAAAGAACATGCTTCGCTGATTGTCATAAACCAGCGGCGTATATCAGGATGAGTTACTGTAACAGGGCCGCCTTTTTCGATCTGCTGCTGAAAAAGAGGCACAATTGAGCCTCGGGAACCCAGCACATTGCCAAAGCGGACTACCATAAAATTAGGACCGTTTCTGCTGGCGGCTTCCAGCACCATCTGTTCACAGATGAATTTTGACGCTCCGTACACTGAAACAGGTTCGACAGCCTTGTCGGTAGTGATGTGAACGAATCTTTTAATATTATTTTTAACAGCGGCATTAATCAGATTTTCAGTGCCAAGGACATTATTTTCTATTGCCGCAACAGGATTTTCCTCCATCATGGGAACATGTTTATATGCCGCTGTATGAAAGATAATATCTGCCTTTAAATTGCTTAAAATATAGTTTACATAATCCGCATCTTTAAGATCGCCAATAACCGGAACAAGAGCGGCTTTTTCGCCAACGCCTTCTTCCTGGAGCAGTCTTAATTCCCTGTCAATCTGGTAAATGGAATTTTCACCATGACCGAAAAGGTAAAGGCGGGAAGCTCCGCCTGATAGCAGTTGACGGCATAACTCACTGCCGATAGAACCGCCCGCGCCTGTAACAAGAACGCGCTTGCCGCGAAGATAGGAAAGGCTTTGTTTTAATTTGATTACAACCGGGTTTCTGCCCAAAAGATCCTGGAGATCGATAGAGCGGGTTTGAATAAAACGAGCGTCTTCTTCGATAATTTGCGATATTCCCGGCAGAATGCGGATTTGCTGGAATTGAGCTTTTTTTAGAATGGCATAGAGTTCTTTCAGGTACTCCCTGCTGGCGCCGGGAATTGCGATGATTGCCTCATCCGCCGGATTCATCCTGAGCAGAATCGCTACATCCTTGATGGGGCCAAGAACAGGTATCCCGTCGATTTTATGGCCAATCTTTTGCGGATCATCATCGAGAAAAGCTACAACTTCGCCGAATACGGCTTTTGCCTTTATTTCACCGGCTAACGCGCGTCCTGCGAAACCTGCGCCAATAATATATATACGTTTAAGCTTTTGCGTTATCTTGCCCCTTTATTGACAGGTTCCAATGATCCGATTACTTCAAAACCCAGATCAATGGCGAAAGAGTCGTTATACAAATCAAGTAAAACTTTTACCCTTTCCTTTCTTTTATCGACCTTGACAATCCTTCCCTCAAGACCTAAAAGAGGACCTTCGACAACAACAATGCGCGAATTCTCGTTAAAGTAAACTTTAGACCTTCCCGCGACGGGTCCTGCGTTATTAATAAAGTGAAGCACAAGTTCCAAATCGCGGTCAGTAAGCGGGGTTATCTGTTGATTGGATCTCAGGAAGCGGTAGAAACCATCAGTGCGCCTGAACTCCCATTGATACGCAATAATTACATCATCAGATTCCGCTTCTATAAAAATATAACCCGGAAAAATCGCGGATGTTGAAGGTTTAATTTTTCCGCTCCTTCTGATGTTCAGAGTTCTCTGAAGGAAATGCATGGGAAGAGTAATTTCCGGATTTAAAGATTTAAAACGTTTTATAAATTGTTTTTCACCCTTGCTTTTTACCTGTATTGCATAATAATTCATTGTAATTATGCATTATAGACATTTTGGATAGTGTCTGTCCACAAAGCTCTTAATTCTCAAGGCTCCAGATATTTACAGATAGTGCCGATAATGGAGACGGAGGAGTGTATGATAAGAAAAACCGCCATTACAATGTGTTTGGGTCTGTTTATTTGCCTAAACATCGAGGCAACAATGGTTTCGTTTTTTATTATTGAAACCGGTGTGCCTGCGGAAGGAACAAGAAGGCAGCATTCAATGCAATGGGAAAATACACTTTTGGATGTTTTTTTTGATGAAGGGTATATTGTCAGCAACGCGGTTACCTTGCGTCTTGATTCAAAGCCGTCAGGCGAAATACAAAAAATATTTGAAGCGGATATCACAGAAGCAGGGAACACCGGAGCGAATTATTTTATTATAGCTCAGCTGGATTATTCTACCGGTTCTCAAATGCCGCTTGAAATTACGCTTGTCCTGTTCAGTACAAATCCGAATAAAAAAATTTTTGAAAATCAAATGTCCGGAAGAACATACAGGACAACAAGAGAAGAAGTTGACGCGCTTAAAATAATCGCGAGGGGATTGATTCCCCATATTAACGCACAGTAGAGGTTAAAATGAGATTAAAAATAATTATTATAATTGGTCTGGCTCTTATTGCAGTTTCAGGCTTAATCGCCTGGGAAGGAGCCGCGGCAACCGCGCCTGACGGTGAATTACCGTCAACAGGACGCTATATAGCGACAAATTCTTTTCCCAGAAATACAGTGGTAGACATTACCAATATTGAAACAAACAGGAGCACCCGCGTAATTGTCGCAAACAGCCTCGACAGTCCGGGCCTTCTCGCGATTGTTTCCCGTGAAGCAGCGGAGTTAATAGGAATGCGTTCCGGTTCCATAAGCAGAATAAGAATGTCTCAGCCATCAGATCCAATTGCCTATTTGCGGTTTACAGAAAGTCTGGCCGCAGGAATTCATGATTTTGATTCCGGAAATATAATTACAGAAGAAAATTATCAGGAAGAGATTGAAAGAATGGAAACCGCCGTGGCTGCATCTCCTCCTGTAAGGCAGGAAACGCCTCCTGAAATTACAACAGGCTCAGGAGCGCCGGGTTATCTTTTAGAAACTGAATGGGGCGGAAGAAGGATGGGTATCGTGGATCTTCCTGAATATATTGTATCAGGAGATCCTCCGCATTCAGCATTATTTGATGCATCGGAGATCGTGGATAACATTCCCGAAGAAACAACAGTCGAAGAAATAGCCGAATTAATTCCTGAAGAACAAACTGTTGTGGAAGTGGCGGAACACATTCCCGAAGAGGAAGTTGTCGAAGAAATTGCTGAATTAGTTCCTGAAGAACAAACTGTTGTGGAAGTAGCGGAAATAATTCCCGAAGAGGAAGTTGTCGAAGAAATTGCCGAATTAATTCCTGAAGAACAAACTATTGTGGAAGTAGCGGAACACATTCCCGAAGAGGAAGCTGTCGAAGAAATTGCTGAATTGGTTCCTGAAGAAGAAGCCGTTATAGAAATAGCAGAATTAATTCCTGAAGAGAAAACTACAGATACTCCTGTAACAATTGAATCCGCCGGTGAAGCGGCGCAGTACAATATAGTGCCTGCACAGGAACGTCCTCCGTCGCCGCCTGGAACAATTTACGGAATTGATCCATCTGATATAATTCCCGGGATTACCCGCATTAGCGCTGTACCTGCAAGAGAAAATGCTCAGCCTGATGCTGCTCTGAGTATATTAATGAATGAGATTGAACCAATAAGACATCAGCCTGCAACTCAGGTAAATGATACAGCTGCGGTTGTACTAATGCCCGAAGTTGAGCCAATAAGACAGCCGTCTGCTGCGGCAGCTGCTGCATCACAAATAGTACTAATGCCTGAAGTTGAATCTGTAAAACAGACGCAGATACAAAATACAATACCGGCTGTTACCTCTGCGCCTGAGGAGAAAAAAGTTGTTTCATACCCAAGCATGTCAGAACTTAACCGCGGATCGTATTATGTGCAAATCGCTGCGGTTGATTCTCCTGAAACCGCCGAGAAAACCAAAGGCATGATCGATTACCATTACGGGCCTGTTATATACAATGACAGCGGTAACCTGTACCGTATTCTTTTGGGACCGCTTAATCAGGGTGAAAGCGCGGCGGTATTGCAGCGTTTTAAAAGCATTGGATACATGGACGCATTTGTCAGACATGTCAGATAATGTAATATAAATCAGGCAGAGAAGCGGATAAGTATGGAATTTTTTAGTCAGTGGGATAATCTCGGCGGTAATTTACTGGATTTAAGCAAGGATATAATTGTATCAATTATCATTGCGATAACCGGCATGATGATTGTCAAGGGATTTAATAAACTGATAAAAAAAATAACTACAGGTAAAAAAAACGTAGATGAGCATGTCAATATTATTTTATGCCGCATTATCCGGTATTTGGTATTGATTGTTTGCATAATAATGATCCTTAACATCTTCGGAATTAACACAACAAGCTTTATCGCTATCCTTGGAGCGGCAGGCGTTGCGATCGGTCTTGCGCTGAAAGACACTCTTGGAAATATCGCTGCGGGTTTTGTAATGATTTTTTTGGGAAGCTACCGCCGTGGAGAATTTATTGAGTTCGGATCTTTCAGCGGAACCGTAAAGGAAATCAGTCTTTTTACAACAATACTTGAAACACCTGACGGCATCTTTATTTCAGCTCCAAATTCAAGCATCTGGGGCAGCCCGTTAAGAAATTATTCAAGGAATTTAAAAAGGCGAATGGAACTTTCCGTCAGGATTTCCTATTCTGATTCGCTTGAAACAGCCTTTAAAGTGTTAAAAAATATAGCGGAATCTGAGCCTAACTTTTTACCGGAACCCGCTCCCCAGGTGCTCCTCCAATCCATGCAGGACAGTTCAGTAAACCTTGTTATCCGGGCATGGGCTTATAATCAAAATTACTGGGATGTATATTGGCGTCAAATGAGGAACTTAAAAGAGAAAATAGAAGAAGCCGGACTTCACATCCCGTATCCGCAAAGGGATGTAAATATAATTTCAGCAATTGCTTCTGACGGACAAAAAGCCCTGTCTGAATTATAATATTAACTGAATTTGTACTTATAATAAATCATGTCTTTTAGCTGTATGCCATTATCAAAAATTTTATGATCATAATTTTTAATAAAAAAATCTTCGACAGTATGCGAAAAAGTAAATCCGCATTTTTCATAAAAAAGCAACGCTTTTTCAATTTCTCCTGTGCCTACAATTAAAGATTTACATTTTTTTTCACAGTACTGGATAATATGTTTGATCATTTTTCTGCCATATCCCTTGCTTTGATATATCTTAAGCGTCGCAATGTTTTTAATTTCGTATGTATCTTCATTCTCTTTTGTAACAACAGCTACGGTTTTTAAATCATAATCATCATATAAAGCAAACAGAACACCCCTGTTCAGGTATTTCATGATCATACTTTCCTGTTCATCGGCCAGTAACAGTAAGTCCATGTATTGTTCTTTATTTTCAATTACCTCTAAAATTTCCATAATTAATAATAACAAATAAAATCAAAAATGGAAACCTTCCCCGGCTAATATTATGACTGCTTTGGAAAAAAACCTGATTTTTATGCTTTTACACCTTAATTCTGTTGTATTTTATCAAATAAATCCTTATAGCGTAAGGATTTACAATATTTTCCCCGGCATGGCTCTCTCCTGGTAAAAACCGCTCCCTTGACAAAAAAAACCAATTTATCCATTATAATGCAGTATCATGGTGGATGTAGCTCAGGGGTAGAGTACAAGATTGTGGATCTTGTTGTCGCGGGTTCGAGACCCGTCATCCACCTGAACTTAGCTGAATATATTGGTTTTAAGCGTTCGTAGCTCACCTGGATAGAGTACCAGACTTCGAATCTGGTGGTAGCAGGTTCGAGTCCTGCCGGACGCAATGGTTTAAATCCTTACGTAGTAAGGACTTAGCTAATAGTCTTTACCATCGGAAGAACCGGCGTAAAGGCTCCTTATTAAAAGAATGAGAAAATATCTATGAGAATTTTCTCAGAAGAAGCTATTATGCGGCGGGAATTTTATCTACACAAGCGAAAAAACGGAATTTTCTATGTTGAATTTATCAACCCTGAAAATGGTATAAAATTGTTTGCTAGATCTACCGGGGAATCTGATAAGATAAAAGCGCAAGTTAAAGCTGAATTATGGAAAAAAAGCGGCATACCAACAGGTAGATTTAAAAAGCCCAGACCGCTTTTTGAAGCGGCTGGAATTGAAAGTATAATAGACTTGTTTAATAACCACTTAACCCGCCAGCCTATCATAGTTAATGAGTCCGCAGACTAGAATACGCGCTCGATTCAACCTCAATAAAAGTACACCCGGATGCTTTGCGGAACCTGTCTTTCCTTGAACAGGCAGGAGACAGGGATGTAGCGCTTTTGTCTCTGGCAAGGCACTGTGTCAGCGCTCAGGATAATAAATTCTTCTTTTTACCAAAGCATGATACACGCCATGATGGAGACAAACGTCTTTGTATTCGCGGCAAGCAAGGGTAATGAATTATCTTATGAAAGCGAAAGATGGGGAGGAGGCCACGGAGCGTTTACCTGCAATATTTTAAACGCGCTTAGCGGCGGTTAGGTGATGAGGGGTTAAAATTTAGAAATATATTAAATCACAACAGCCATTTTTTCTCTTATCATTTCGCTGACAAGATCAGACGGCGTTTTATGAGAAGATTCAGAAGTTACACGGAGCCATGTTGCAGATATGTCATTTAAAATAATAACATTGCTTTTATGCTTCATAAAAAATCCATTTTTACCGTTTCCGGAAACTTTAGGCAGGTTTTTAATTACCAGTTCAGACAGGGCTTCAGCTTCATCATCAGTCATTCTTGGCATAATTTTCCTCTCAACTTCTTGTATTAAGCAGGTGATAATAAATATTCCTGCACTTCATTGCATGAAGTACGTTAATACTATGTTCATCAATAATGTTGTAAATAATTTCAAGCAGATTTCAAGTGTTATCAGCGGACATTTACTCTTCAGCTTCCGCAAGAGTGACGATGGCGCCGGCTATATTAACATATCTGGACAGTTCTCTTTTATTAAAAGCTTTCCTGAATAAAATCGCGTCGTTATAGTTTACGCCCGAGAGCGCTTCAAAAGGAATCGTTTTAAGCTGCTCGAAAGACAAGTTTTCATATTCTTTGTCTATAATTTTATTGATGTTCATATAATGTCCGATAGATCTGTCTTCGCCATCGGCGAGCAGACAAATTGCCTTGGCCCATTTAACATATTTTAGTTTAGCCAGATCGCTTATGGTTTTTACTTTAAAGGCGTCATGGAGCAGTTTGGCGTCTTTTTCGCTGAGGCCCTGTAACGCGTCAACAGGAGAGCCTGCGAGCTGCTTTAGTGACATTTTCTCGTATTTTTTATCAACATATTTATTGATATTCATGATACATCCCCGCTATCAAGAATTATTGTTACAGGTCCATCATTGGTATAGGTAACTGACATGTGCGCCTGAAATTCGCCGCTTTCGCATACAATATTGTGTTCTTTAACAGCCCTTAAAAAATATTCGTAAAGCTGTTTCGCTTTATCAGGAGGAGCAGCGCCGTTCCAGGATGGTCTGCGTCCTTTACGCGCATCGGCAAGAAGTGTAAACTGAGAGATAACAAGAACGCCTGATGGCTTACCATTTAAAATAATATCTTTTAATGACAGATTCATCTTTCCTTCAGCGTCATTGAATATGCGAAGATTTACGGTTTTCTCCGCAAGCCAGTTCGCTTCCGCTTCGCTGTCATTATGCGCAACGCCAAGGTATACCAGAAGCCCGCTGTCAATATGGCCTGTAATAAGACCGTCTACAGACACAGAGGCGTCAATAACCCTCTGAATAACAGATCGCATATATTAAACATCCCTTATGATACGTTTAATTTTCATTTGACAGATATACGCTGGCGTTAAATGGCCTGAGTAATTTACTCATCGATTCATTGTTAATAATCGCTTTAATGATTTTAGCGGCAAGTTCCGCGGAATGAACAACTTCAAGATTGGGAATGCGCTGTTGGATGAAATTTGAACAGCATACAGTATCGGTTACTATCATGCGGTTCAGAAGATTATTGCGGAACAGAACATCCAGACGCTCCGGCGCCGGAGAGGAAAAAAGCGCATGTACCGCGATTACATTTATCTCTTTTGGTTTAAGGGGTGAAAGCGCGTTGATAAGAGTCTCAATGGAGCCTGCGGTGTCAATCATATCATCTACAATCCACAGATTTTTGCCTTCAACAGGATCGGCGGAAAGGATGTTAGTAGATTCTATTTTATTAATTTTTGAGTAATCGCGCTGTTTATGCGCGACTACAAGAGGGGCGCTGAATGAATTGGCGAAAACGCGCGCGAGTTTTTCTCCGCCGGCGTCTACTGAACAAAAAGCCCAGTTGCGCATGACTTCCTGTTCAAGAAATTCTGCGCTTTTTATATAGGTATCGCAGAGATATTTATTTAAAAGGGTCAGGGCGGGAATATCGTCAATTGCGCATAATGACGGGTCCAGCATTGTCTTTGACTTGTCTGAATGAAGCTGAAAAGTGACAATATGGTTTGCGCCGAGACTGCGGAGGGTTTTTAAATGAACCCATAAACCTACAGAACTGCGGCGGGTAGTGCGGTCTGAACGCGAGCATGAAATGAAAGGCTCAAAGACAATTATCCTGTTAGCCTGACAGCGTTTGAGAGCGTCAACAGCGTGATACAGTTCAATCTTGGCTTCATCAACATTAACTCCTGCTTCATTACGTGCGCTCGAAGAGAAGAGGACAACATCTTTACCGCGAATGGATGAATTTACACTAACCTCTATTTCTCCGTCAGCAAAGCAATCGGTATTAAGCAAATCAAGACCGTTAATATGTTCAATAATCCTGCTGAAGCTAAGGTATTTTGACAGACATGTTATAACCTGTGAAGCGTAACTGTGCATGGAACGTGTCGCGCAAACAATAAAATCATTCATATATTTATTATTGTAAATTTTCTGTGTAATTTCAACCTCAATTAATAAGGATAAAACATTGATTAATATTCCGCCTTATACTATTATCATAATCAAATGACGTCAGATAAAACGTATCAAAAAATTATCCAATCGCTCAAAAAACGAAAGAATGGCGCTACAGTCGCGGATATCAGTTCGGTTACAGCATTGCCTCTGTCTGATGTTCGTGAATTACTGCCAAGAGCCGCAGACGAATTTTCAGGCCATTTAAAAGTAACACAATCAGGTGAAATTCTGTATACATTCCCGAACGGATTTACGAGCCGTTACCGGGGATTGGGAGCCGCAGTAAAAAGAATCGCAGAAAAAAGTAAGAAAATAATTAAGGCTGTTTCTGTAACATTTTTCAAAGTATGGATCATGGTCATGCTGATAGGTTATTTTGTTTTATTTCTGGCTCTCGCTGTAGCGAGCGTTGTAATTTCAGTAGCGGGAAAATCATCGGACAGAGGCGGCAGGGACGGCGGTTTTGGCGGATTCAATTTATTCGGCATGTTATGGCGTATATGGTTTTTAAATGAAATAACAAGGCCTCAGTATGAATACGGCCGTGTTGTTAAAAGATCAAAAGAAAAACGTCCGATGCATAAAGCCATTTTCTCATTTATATTCGGTGAGGAAGATCCCAACAGGGACTGGGAAGGGCAGGAGAGTAAGGCTATTATCGCCTACATTCAGGCGAACAGGGGAGTTATCTCACTTGCCGAGTACATGGCTTTTACAGGGCTTTCAGGCATTGAAGCGGAAGAATCAATTTTAACATTCTGCTCACGCTTCGCGGGAAGCCCGGAAGTTACCGCAGAGGGAACAATTGTTTATCGATTTGAAGATTTGTTATTACGCGCGGATTCCGCCAGGTTTCCGGAGCTTTCTCCTCCTCTGAAACGGCTTAAAACATTTTCTGTTAATTCCAGAAAAATGAACGGCTGGTTTATTGTGATTAACGCTGTAAACCTTATCTTTGGTTCGTATTTTTTATACAATTCATTCGCCACAGGTCTTTTGGTTACGGAAATACAATATCAGACGTCATCATATCTTTACGCTTTCACACATTTATTGCTTAATACCTTTACATCAGATCCTGTCGGAATTATAAGAACTGCGTTAGGTATTATACCGCTTGTATTTTCAGTTTTTTTCTGGCTGATTCCGGCAGTACGCGGAATTTTGGAGAAAAAAGAAAATGAAAACACAAAGCTCTCTAATTTTAAACGTTTTGGTTTTAGTAAAATATGGTCATCGCCTTTCAATGTTGACGCGGGCGGCATTGCTCCCTTGCTTGACTTATGCCGTCCCGGGGATTTGGACGCGGCGGCGGACAGGGTAATAAAGGACATCGGCGCGATTTCCAGTCCAGAGGTAATAACCGGCGAAAACGGAAAGACATTATACTCATTCAATAAGCTTGACAGCGAAAAACGCGCGCTGAATAATTACAGGCAGACAATCGATTTATCCCGTTCACAACTTGGAGAAACAGTATTTGACACTGAAAAGAGAATTGAGAATTGACATTTAAGTAAATAATAATATAGATTGATATAGGGTCTGGAAACTTTGACGCAAATGCGACTACTTTAAAAAACTGAAGTTTCTGATAGTTCCCAAACAGGCATACTAGCTCATGTGGATAGAGCGTCAGCCTCCGGAGCTGAAGGTGGTGGGTTCGAGTCCCGCGTATGTCATTTTCCAACGGAGGATAATTATGCATTGTGTTAAAAAAATAAAAGATGATCTTGTATGGGTAGGGGTTAATGACAGGCGGTTAGCCATGTTTGAAGGCGTCTATTCTGTCGCGGGAGGTGTGTCATACAACTCATACCTTTTGACTGATGAAAAAACCGTATTGTTTGATACTGCGGACAAGGCAGTGCAGCATAGATTTTTGGAAAATGTTAAATACGCGCTTAACGGCAGAAAACTTGATTACCTTGTTGTGCAGCACATGGAGCCGGATCACTGCGCCGCGCTCGAAGATGTAATAAGCAAGTATCCCGGCGTAAAGATTGTGTGCAATGCCAAAACTTTAACTTTTATAAAACAATTTTTTAATCTTGATTTTAACTTTGAAAAGGACTCGGTTATTGTAAATGAAAATGACACGTTGAATACGGGAAAACATACTTTGCATTTTATCATGGCGCCGATGGTTCACTGGCCGGAAGTCATGGTCAGCTATGATTCTGCCGACAAAATACTTTTTTCTGCGGATGCATTCGGGACATTTGGCGCATTGAACGGCGCGCTTTTCGCTGATGAGGTTGATATTGAAAAAGATTATTTAAATGAATACAGGCGTTATTACGCAAATATTGTCGGCAAGTACGGAGATCAGGTTCAGTCGCTTTTGCAAAAGGCGTCCAATGTTGATATTGAAATTATATGTCCGCTGCACGGTTTTGTATGGCGTAATAATTTTTCCGCCATTCTTTCAAAATACGCGCTTTGGAGCGGATACCAGTACGAAGAAAAGGGAGTGATGATTGCCTATGCTTCAGTATACGGCAATACGGAAAATGCGGCGGAAATACTCGCCTGCCGACTTCGTGATTACGGCATAAAAACTGTTATGTTCGATGTGTCTGTAACTCCGGCATCTGAAATAATTGCTTCTGTTTTCAGGTGGAGTCATCTTGTTTTCGCTTCCACGACATATAATGCAGGGATTTTTATTTCCATGGAAGATCTGATAAACGATCTGGTTGCGCATAACATTCAGAACCGCACTGTCGCAGTCATTGAAAACGGCTCATGGGCTCCCGCGAGCGGCTCCTTAATCCGGATGAAACTCAAAGAATGCCAAAAAATAAAAATCCTGGAACAGACCCTCAACCTGAAATCCAGCCTGAAAAATGATCAGTTATCAGAAATTGATGCGATAGCGGGCGCGATTGCATCTGATTTTCCGCAGCCCGGTATTGCATCTTCCGGTGAAATTAAACCCGCTTCAATTGATGCAAATGCCATGAGTAAAATATCATACGGTCTTTTTGTATTAACCGCCAAAGACGGCGCCAAAGACAATGGCTGTATAATAAATACAGCCATTCAGATAACATCATCTCCTCTCCGTATCTCCATCACTGTTAACAAGGCCAATTATACCCATGACATGATTGTTAAAACAGGAGCGTTTAATATCTCTGTTTTATCGGAAAGCGCGCCCTTCCGCATTTTCAAGCAGTTTGGTTTTTCCAGCGGAAAAGATATGGATAAGTTTGCGGACTCAGGGTATGAAGACCGTGCATCTAACGGGATACTTTATGTAAAAGAACATGCAAACTGCATGATAGCGGGGAAAGTCGCAGATTCGCATGATTACGGTTCTCATACCATGTTTATCGCTGATGTCACCCAATCAATTGTTTTATCGGATGAAAGAAGCGTAACATACCAGTACTATTTTGATAATATCAAACCAAAGCCACAGATACATTCAGGGAATAAAAAAGGTTATGTCTGTAAAATTTGCGGATATGTTCACGAAGGCGATCTGCCGCAGGGATTTATATGTCCGTTATGTAAACACGGCGCTGAAGATTTTGAACCAATTTAATATAAACCTTAAAGGCAGACAGCGAATCCATTATTTGTCAGGGTAAGGAGTTTTTTTGGCATTAAAAATAAAATTAAAATATTTACTGTTAACTGTGTTATTGATAATTACCGCCTTTTCATCCTGTAAAAATAATACCGGAAACAAAACTGTCCCAATAGTCATATTCTCATCATATAAAGACATCCCCGGTGTTACAGAAGCTGATATATCGGCAATTGAAGCCATTAAGAAAAATTATAATTATTTTATTTATGGTATGCCTTTAAGCACTGAAGCGTTTGAAAATGACGACGGCGAAATTAGAGGGTACTCAGCATTACTCTGCGAATGGCTCTCAGGGCTTTTTGGAATTCCGTTCAGGCCTAAACTGTATGAATGGCTGGATTTACTGAATGGACTTAAGACATGCGAGGTTTCTTTTACAGGCGAGTTAACATGGACACAAGAGCGGAATAATATTTATCACATGACATCTGATATCGCTTTGCGCCAGTTAAAATATTTCAATCTTGCCGGAAGCGATTCCCATTCAGAGATAATAAACGAACGTAAGCTGAAATGCGGCTTCATTGAAGGCACATCTACAATCAACACGGTAACTGCCGAACTTATTCCAGGCACTTTTGAAACAATAATGTTAAGCGATGTCAGCCTCGTATACAACGCGCTCAAAAGCGGGGAGATAGACTCATTTTTTTACAGTAACACAACCGGGATAAATTTTATAGAAAACGCCGATGTAATGAGTAATGATTTTTATCCTTTAATATACCGTCCTGTTTCATTAACAACGCAGGATGACGCGTTAAAGCCAATTATTGATGTAATGGAAAAACTTCTGGAAAACGGCGGCCTGCGTTATCTGGTTTCCATGTACAATCAGGGAGAACATGAATATCTCAGGTATAAATTGTACAGGCAGCTTACTGAAAAAGAGCGCAGATATTTATTTGAAAATCCTGTTATACCAATTGGCGTTGATCCGGGTGGTTATCCCAGCGCTTTTTATGACAGGCACGATAAAGAATGGAAAGGCATTTTTATTGACCTGCTTGATGAAATATCAATTCTTACAGGATTAACTTTTAACATAATTAATAATGAAAATAATGACTGGTTTGAAGTTTTAAATATGCTTGAAAACAGGGAAATTGCGGTGCTCCCCGATATGATTCAATTGCCGGAACGCGCGGACCGGTTTCTATGGCCGGACGCAGCGCCAATAGCGGATAATTACGCGCTAATTTCTAAAAACGAATATCCCAATATAAAAGTTAATGAAGTGCTGTATGCGAAAGTAGGTCTCGTTAAAAATACAGGATACGAGATGATTTTCAGGAAATGGTATCCAAATCATTTGAATACTGTTGAGTATGATAGCCTTGAAAACGCTTTCAGCGCTCTGCAGCGAGGCGAGATTGATATGGTAATGGCGCATCAGAAATCGCTTTTATATCTGACTCATTATCTGGAACTTCCTGACTATAAAGCCAATCTGGTTTTCAATTACGCGTTAAATTCCCACTTTGGATTTAGCAAGGATAAGGAGACTCTCTGTTCAATTTTCAGTAAAACTTTAAGCAATATCGATTCAAAAAGCATCTCTGATTACTGGATGAAAAAAACTTATGACTACCGAAGGAATGTCACACAGGCGCGGACGCCATGGATGATAGGAGCCGCGGTATTATTCCTGTGCGTTCTTGTTCTTGCAGTGATTTTTCTTGTCCGCAGCCGCCGCTCAGGTAAAATTCTTGAAGCGTTAGTTGAAAAACGTACAAGCGAACTAAAGCTGATGGAAGAACGGGCGCTTGCCGCTTCAAAATCAAAATCGGAATTTCTTGCAAACATGAGCCACGAAATTAGAACGCCAATGAACGCCATTCTGGGAATCACAGAAATTTTATTAATAAATGAATCGCTGTCAGGTGAAAACAGGGAAGGATTAAATAAAATTTACAGTTCATGCAATTTGCTTTTGGGCATTATCAATGACATACTGGATTTCTCAAAGATTGAAGCGGGCAAGCTTGATATAATGCCCGCGGAATATAAAGTCGCAAGCATGATAAATGACTCTGTGCACCTGAATATGATGAAGATAGGCAGTAAGCAGATTGTCTTTGACATTCAGATAGATGAAAACCTTCCCGCGAAATTAATAGGCGATGAGCTTCGCATTAAACAGATATTAAACAATTTGCTTTCAAACGCATTTAAATATACAGAAGCAGGCAAGATTACTCTGACTGTTGAAAAAGAACAGGATATAAACGATAAAGATCGTATAACGCTTGTTTTTAAAGTGCGTGATACCGGCTGCGGAATGAATGAAGAACAATTAGATAAATTGTTTGAAGAGTATCTGCGTTTTGATAAGGAAAAGCATAAAACCATTGAAGGCACAGGGCTGGGTTTAACCATTACCCAAAAACTCATTAACCTGATGGAAGGGAAAATACATGTAGAAAGCAAACCGCAGGAAGGCACATTGTTTTCTGTCAGTCTGAAGCAGGGAATTGTAGATTCTGAAATTTTGGGCAGCGAAGTAGCGCAGAACCTCAAAAAGTTCCGCCTGAACTTTATGTCGCAGATAAAATTGGGACAAATTTCAAGGGAGCCGATGCCTTACGGAAACATACTGATAGTTGACGATGTGGAAACGAATATTTATGTCGCGTCAGGACTGATGAAACTTTACAGATTACAGATTGATTCCGCCATGAGCGGACCTGAGGCAATAAAGAAGGTAAAAGAAGGCAGGGAATACGATATTATTTTTATGGATCACATGATGCCTGAAATGGACGGAATGGAAGCGGTAAAACAAATACGCGCTATGGGATACAAAGCGCCCATTGTTGCGTTGACAGCTAACGCAGTGGCGGGGCAGGCGGATATATTCCTGCACAATGGTTTTGATGATTTTATATCCAAACCAATTGATATACGCCAGTTAAATTCTATTCTTAACAGACTTGTCCGTGACAAACAGCCAAATGATGTAATTGAAGCCGCCAGAATGAAGTATACAAATTCAGTCATAAATGATTCTGGTAAAAATAAAGAGGACGCACAAGCGCAATCAAAATCATTGTTTTTAAATAAAGAAATTTCCGGAATAAATATTCAGGGAGGAATTCAGCATTATGAAGGCGATGAAAAAGTATTCTTGAAAATTCTTCGCTCCTATGCCGCAAGCGTAAGTTCAATGCTGGATGATATGAATAATATCAGCATGGATAATATAATGAATGATGACTCTTCCTTAAATAATTATAAAATCAAGGTGCATGGCATTAAAGGGACAAGCTATGATGTTTTCGCTGAACAAACGGGAAAAGAAGCGAAAGATTTGGAAGATGCCGCGAAATCGCATAATATTGATTTTATCCGCGAAAAAAATGAATCATTTATGGTAAATACCCGTAAACTGATGGATGATATTAAAAATTTAATTGCCTGCATTGAAGCCGAACATCCCAAACCAAAAAAAGAAAAACCGGACGCGGATATACTTGCAAAACTTATTACAGCCTGTAACGATTATAGTATAGATATAATTGATGAAGCGATTGAAGAGATAGAAAAATATCAGTATGAAGCTGATGACGGTCTTGCGGAATGGCTTAGGGACAATATTGACAGAATGGATATTGAGAAAATAACAGAAAAAATAAATAACCTTTTAAATAAATAACAGGATAGTGATAAATTATTATCTGTCCATAAAACTGGCTGCTTTATGGACAGATTGGATTTAAACTTTAACTTATGCGCCTGTCCGCAGCAACTGTGCGTTTTCAGTGCGGTTCCACCTGACAGCAATATCATAAGGAATTTCGGAAGATATATTTCTTAAGGTTTTGTTTGCGCCTAACTCAAGCAATGTTTCAATTATTCTTGGAGAAGCGTACCTTGCCGCGTAATGAAGAATTGTATTGTTGGAGTTGTCCCTCGCGTTAACTGCCCTGCCTGAAAAAACAGCTCTTACGCAGTCTTCGCCTTTTACAAAAGCCACATCGGAAGGAGTTTTATTGTCAACCGCTAAAAAGAAAGGATCAGCTCCGGAATCCGCAAGCAGCTTGACCTGGTTTAAAAGATCCATATCAATTGCCATCCTCAGAGGAGTATTTCCGTTGTTGTCAACAGCGTTAATCCTCGCGCCCTGACCAATCAGCGCGGAAATTATATCAGCTGGAGCTCTTTCCTGTAACGCGATATGCAGCGCGGAGTTGCCCAGGTCGTCTGAAAAATTTATTCTGTCGCTGTTTAAAAGCGTCAGTACCATGCGAGCTGTTACATTCATTGCGATTCTCAGGGGAGTCCTGTTGTTGGCGTTACGCGCATGAATGGAAGCTCCCAGGCTTAAAAGTTTATTCACCAAATCATAGCGTTCAAGGCTGACCGCGATATGCAGCGGAGTATCGCCCCTGTTGTTCCTTGTTGAAGGATTCGCGCCGTTAGATGCAAGTTTGTCGATGGAAGGCATCTGGCCTGTTCTGACCGCTTCCATGAAAGGAGTATTGCCGTCTATATCCCTTACTTCGAGATCAGCTCCTTCCTTGATCAGAATTGTTTCTATATCGGCCATTTCATAAACAATCGCGTCATGAAGCGGGGTAGTGCCGGCAAGTGAATGGGCATTGATATCAATTCCGCTTGATATAAGCAATGCAGCAGAATCTTTGGCGTTCCACTGAACCGCGGTATGAAGGGCGTTGCATCCCTGTTTGTCACGGGCGTTCAGATTCGCGCTATTATTGAGCAACACGCCAATGGTGGAAGGACTATTATATTTAACTGCTATAAAGAGGGGCGTTTCGCCTGTAGCGTTCTGTTCGTCAACAGGCACGCCTTTTTGAATAATTACAGGAATGGCGTTGTTTAGTTTCCACTGTGTCGCATAATGGAGCATATTGTTTCCCAGACCGTCTTTGGAAATAATCGTAGTGGAATTGATTAACCATTCGCGTATTCCATCAGGGGCAGTAAGCGCGTAATAAAGCGGACTTTCCCTGGCAGCGTTGGCTGTATAGATATTCGCACCTCGTGAAATTAAAAATTCACTGTTTTCCTTTTGATTCATCCGCACCGCTATATGAAGAGCGGTATCGCCTTCCATGTTTCTGGCTTCAACATGAGCTCTTGAATCGAGAACAAGACCTATCTGCTGGGAAGTTCCGTTGTTTTGTACAGCGGAATGAAGAATAGTATTCCCCGCGCTGTCCCTTTGTATAACGGTTTCAGGCGTTACCACAAGTCTGAATATATTATTGTCCCTTACCGCAAGACTTAATGGAGTGATTCCGGAATTGTTGGCTGCAAATATTTCAGAATTGTATAATACAAGGATTGGAATGAGATTTATGCGTTTTTCCTCTATGGCGATATAAAGCGGAGTTTTTCCTTCCATATTTCTGATATACACATCGCCGCCGCCGCTTAAAAGAGTTTGCAATACATCAAGGGGGCGGTTAAGAATAATAACAATGTGTAATGGCGTATCACCGTGTTCATCGCGCATGTTAACATTGGCTCCCCTTGAAATTAAAAGAGAGCAAGCTTCCCTGTGAACATCAATGGGAATTCCGATATGCAGGGGAGTATTGCCCTTTGCGTCGGTAACATTAACATCTGCCCCGTTATTAAGGAGCATTGTCATCACCTGAATGTTGCCTGCTCTCGCGGCCTCATGCAAAGGAGCTGAACCTGAAGAGCTTTTAATATTTATATCTATATTTTTTTCTAACAGGAAAGATATTAATCCTGCGGAACTGTCTCTTACAGCAAAATGAATTGGCGCTAGACCTTCGTTCCTGCGTATATTGAAATTACCGACACGGACAGCGGGGGCGAAGTATGAAAATACCGGATGTTCAGAATAAGCGCCTGACAGGATTAATTGTTCAGCAATTTCAATATGGCTTTTTGAATCGGTTCTGGCGAGCGCGTAATCCAGCGCGTTTTTACCGTCATTATCATTTTTATTTATTGGTATGGGCGTTGCTGAAGAAAATGAAAGAATATCTTTAACCGTATTTACATTGCCATTGATGCTTGCAAGATGAAGAATTGTTTTACCGTCATTATCAACTGATTCAATTGTTGAAGCTGTTAATATCGATTTAAGAATTGCTCCGCCCCTGGAAAGCGCCATCTGCGCCGCGCTGGTATATCCCAAAATGGGCATATGAATATCCGCGCCTGCCACTACAAGAATCTCGGATATTCTGACTTCATTCCTTTCTACCGCAATTCCCAATGGACTTTGCTGTGAGTAATCAAGCACATTAGCATTGGCGTCTATTGAGAGGAAAAAAGAAGCAAGCTGCTGGTCGCCCTTTTCTGCAGCGTAATGAAGAGGAGTTTTACCGTTTGAATCTGTGGCATTGGCTTCAACTTCACCCAGGAAAAAGCTCCTTGCCCGTCCGTCTCCGCGCTGTAATAAAGACCATATATCATCTTCCGTCTCTTCAGCAAAAACAGGTTCCTCAGCGGCCGGCGGAGCGCCTTTACAACTGCTCAGAAATGAGAAAACCGCTAAAAAACAACAAAAAACGCATAATTGCGCAAATAAAGACCTTTTCATACTTACATCATCGGCAAATGAGGCATTAGAAATTAGGCAACTCTTGAAGTTGACCAGGCGAAATACATAAAATATTGGTGAATTGGATACCGCAGCGCAGACCTGTATTGAATTATCTGCCATGAAGTCGAATCGAACCGGAGATTCGCAGACGCAAAAAAGATCAAAAAATCGATGATTTTGCAGCCATATTTCCTTCGTACGCCTTCTGCGCCTTGGTGGTGAATTATGTTATTTGAATTTTTGAAAACATTAATACCCTGTAATATTAGGTTTCCATAATTAATAAAATGCGTTAATTTTTTATTTCTATTTTAGTTGATAATATAAATATTATGAAAACTATAAATAATATTTAATATTAGAAAATATTATATTTACGAATAATAATTTTTATAATAATCTATAATTGATGAAAAAAAATAATTATTTTGGTGACATTTTCTATATTATATAATATTATTAGTGATAGTAGAAATAATTTATTTTCTAACAAGGCGGTAATATGAAAAATATTCAAATTGAAAATGTTTTTATTAAGAATACCATATATTTAAAGTATTCAGGCTTTTTATTATTATTTTTCCTTACAAGCGGTCTTTCATTTACGCAGCAGATTATATTTAATATAAACGATAATATTATAAGCTATTTAAAACAAAATCCGGCTCAGTATTTAACACATGGGGCTTATTTAATTAATTCACCTGATGGAAGGGTGGATTTTCTGAAATATAAACCGGTTACGACAGATATTGATACAAAATACCTCGTGCAGGGTTCTAATTTATTTGGAGTTATGCAATATGAAAATGATACAACGTATTTTTTATATGATATTAACGGGGATGGAATTCTTGATGTTAGGCATGATTCATTATTTATTCCATTTTCGGTTTTATCCGTATCGTCAAATACAGATTTATCAGAAAAAAATAATTTATCAGAATTTTTAAATAATGGTTTAGCAATTTTAAATGGCAATGAAAATCCATATTCAAACGGCGCTTTTGCCAAATATATTGGAAATATTTCTTCATATTTTAATAACTCCGCCATTAACAGGGATTTATTTTATGGTATGTTGGAATATTATAATTTCACACAGTACCCGGCTCTGGCATTGATGATTATTTCAGAACTGGGGATAAGATATGAAAAAAGGTATGGTTCTATCCATGAATTGATTTTATTACATATAGCTGAAAGTTTAATTAATTTAAACAATTATGTACATGCAATAATTTTCATAGATGATATTTTATCAATAAATCCTGATTTTATACCGGCAAAAGTTTATAGCTGGCAATTGGAAACTGATGAGATTATTAGACAAAGAAAATATTATGAACTAAAAACAAATCATAGAAATCATTGGATTGTTGGACAGATTTAGAGAAAGCATCTGTTTTAAGAAAGATATAGAAAAAATCTGGTAGTGTATAATGCTATACCAACAAATTTAAATCTACGGTTGCTGTTCCAAAAACGCGAACCAAAATAACAGTTAAATCGGACAGCGAAGAAATTCAGGGGGAAGTACGTTATATCGATGTCAGAAGCCAATATACGCCTAAAGACATGCAGACATCAGCGATGAAAGTATATATTTGTAATAATGTTTTGTATCTAAAAAATTAATTGAAAATCCATAAAAAGCCCCCTATATCACTTATTTGGCAGTTTATAACTATAAAAGGCTGCGTTTTTTTTTAAATTATGCGAATTGATTTTTGTTTTTCAGGGTGTAAATAATTCATTAAAAATCTAAAAATGTCTTTAATCTTCAACTGTTCTTCTTGTAATAATACCTTTTATATTGTACAATTATATATAGGACAAAGGCGTTCGTCAGAAAGCAGGATTGTTATACAGGTATTTGCTTGTAAACGGCGGTCTTTTGCTCTCCGGCTGACGCCTTTTTTGGAAACTACATTGGAGGTTTTTATGAAAATCGGTGTGAAATTAATTCTAATAATTTCAATTGTAAATCTGGTTGGTATCGGTGGCTTAACTATTGCCGCCACTTTGTTTTCGTCAAGCCAGATTAGAGCGCTGGCAGATGAAAACGCCGGTAATATCACAGAAATAACCGCAAAAGAGGTTAAAGCGTTTCTGGAAGTCCCTTTGGATGAAATTAGGTCTTTAGTAGACCTAATGATCTATGTTGATGAACTCGTTCCGCTTGAGGGAAGACGTGACGCAATCAATTTTATGCTTTATTCCATGGTCAGAAAAAACCCTGAATATATAGGGATATGGACGATCTATGAACCTGACGCCCTTGACGGCAGGGATGCCGCTTTCAGAAATACTCAGGGCAGCGACGCTACAGGAAGATTCGCAAGTTACTGGACTAATAATAACGGGGTAATAGAATTATCTACGCTTGAAGGTTATACTACCTCTGATTATTATACTATGCCATTAAGAACCGGCAGGGAATATCTTGTTGAACCTTATTATGAATATGTAGGCGGCAAGGAGATATTGATTACAAGCGTTACTGTTCCAATTATCCAAAACGGAAGAACCATTGGGGTAGCGGGAGTAGATCTTGAACTGACTGAAATCCAGGCTATGATAATTAATATTAAGCCGTTTGGAGACGGATATGCTGCCATTTACTCAAGCGGCGGTTTAATTGTTTCCCATCCTCACGAAGATCGTCTTGGAAAAAAGATAGAAGATGTAGCAAGCGGATTGTTCACGAATAGAATGGGAGCTTTATTACAGTCATTAAAAAACGGAACTGTCTTTAATGAAACATTAAATTCACAGGAACATAACGCCAGAATGATTGTTTTAACCCGTCCTTTTTCTATCGGTAACGACGAAGACATGTGGATGGCGGTAACTGTTGTTCCCTATAACACCGTAATGGCGGACGTTCAGCAAATGACAGTAGTTTTAATAATTCTCGGCGTTGTGATACTTTTGGTTATTACCGTTATAATCTTCTTTGTCTCGCGTTCAATAACCGCCCCGATTAAATCCATGGAGAAGGTTTTAGCATTTATCGGCGAAGGCGACTTTACCCAATCTATAGAAGTGACAACCAATGATGAAATCGGAAACATGAGCCGCTTCCTTAACGCTACTTTGGATAAAATAAAAAATCTGATAAAAGTAATTAAAGAACAGGCGAGTGAACTCGCGAAGGTAGGTACAAATTTATCGTCTAACATGACCGAAACCGCCGCAGCGATTAATCAGATAACGGCAAACATTCAGAGCATAAAGGGAAGGGCGATAAATCAGAGTGCGAGCGTTTCGCAAACTAACGCGACAATGGAACAAATTACAAACAACATTCAAAGGCTTAACGAGCAGGTTGAAAGGCAGACAACCTCAGTTTCACAATCATCTTCCGCCATTGAACAGATGCTTGCCAATGTTCAGTCTGTTACAAATACCCTTATCAAGAACAAGGAAAATGTTAACTCCCTTACAGCCGCTTCCGAAGTAGGGCGCGCAAGCGTTCAGGATGTATCGCAGGACATACAGGAAATTACCCGCGAGTCAGAAGGCTTGCTGGAAATAAACTCGGTCATGGAAAATATCGCAAGCCAGACAAATTTACTTTCGATGAACGCCGCCATTGAAGCCGCCCACGCGGGAGAAGCAGGCAAGGGCTTTGCAGTTGTCGCAGGAGAGATACGCAAGCTTGCGGAAAATTCCTCGGCGCAATCGAAAACCATCAGCGCTGTTTTGAAAAAGATTAAATCATCAATCGACAAGATAACAACCTCAACAAATAATGTTCTTGAGAAATTTGAATTAATTGATGAGCATATTAAAACAGTTTCAGAACAGGAAGAAAATATCCGCAACGCAATGGAAGAACAAAGTCAGGGAAGCAAGCAGGTATTGGAAGCCGTTGGAAGCCTTAACGATATTACACAGCACGTTAAAAGCGAATCCGAAGAGATGCGCACAGGTTCCAAGGAAGTTATAAATGAAGGAAAGAACCTTGAAGTTATCACGCAGGAAATTACAGGCGGCATGAACGAAATGGCTTCCGGCGCAGACCAAATTAATATTGCTGTAAATCAGGTAAATGATTTAACGGTAATAAATCATGAAAAAGTTGATACATTAATGAGGGAAGTAGAACGGTTTAAGGTTACATAAAATGCAAGTAACTTTGGGTGTGTGTGCCATTATCTAAATGTTCCTGGTAACTGATATTTGTGCGGCACTTAAAACAAACCGCAGGTTTGCGTGCCGCACAAATGTAGATGAGGGAGGCGAGGGAAAGCGCTCGTAATTTACTGTCTGCATAGTTTATATCATAGATTCCGGTACGAATAAAAAGCGTATACCCCTCTTGAATAAATATTTTATTATTTGATATACTCATGTAGATTAATACTTTAATATTGGGGAGTTTCCAGAGTGGTCAAATGGGGCAGACTGTAAATCTGTTGGCTCAGCCTTCGAAGGTTCAAATCCTCCACTCCCCAAATATTAGCTAATTCCTTATGTAGTAAGGAATTAGCTAAATTTTAAAATAAGCTGCCAAAACCATAAAGGCGCATATTCTCCATATTTTGGTCGTATTTTGGCTATTTGACTAAAAATGACAAAATTTCGGAGGATAATATGCGCCATTATTATTTACGCCAAAGATCATAAGGCGGTAAATAGTATGTCATAATATAGATGTATGTAGATGTACCGGAACAAATGATAAAAACCAAGCTAATCGTACAATACCTATTTTGGCGGAACTCTATCATGAAATAAATAATTATATGAAAACTGCCGGAATAACTTCTTGTTTAAACAATCTTCTTTTTCCAGGTAAAAAAGAAGGTAAGCCTTATTGTCATAAACAGATAAATAAGGAAGTTGCTGAATGGAAGGCGAGTCCTGCCGGACTCAATAACAAAATGAATTCATCTGTACAAAGTAAACATATATGCTGAAAAAATCAAAAGCATAATAACGCCTTCCCAGCGGTTTATTTTTCCTTTTGATAATGGAACCATTACCAGTAATAATACAACAGTAATGGCGAAAAGCCAAATCATATCAGTTGTGAACATTTTCATATTGGTGACATTAACCGGATGGACAATTGTTGATACTCCAAGGACTCCTGTAATATTGAAAAAATTGGAACCGATTATATTCCCGATTGACAGATCGGCTTCCTTTCTGAATGCCGCGACCAGAGATGAGACCAGTTCAGGCATACTGGTTCCAACAGCGACAATTGAAACGGCTATTACGCGCTCGCTTACGCCCCACTGTAAAGCGATTTCACGCGCTCCTTTTACAAACCATCCGGAACTGAAATAAAGCCCCGCTACAGCGGCGATAATCATCAATAACGCGATTAAAGGTTTTATTGTCGCGCTTTCAATGTCTTTCGCGTTAGTTGCTTTTCGTGATTTTACTACAGACCACACTGTGTATATAATCAAAATTGTCACAAAACAGATGCCTTCAAATAATCCAATAACGCCGTTAAGCCCGAAAATAAATAACAAAACAGTAACAAAAAACATTATAAAATAATCAATGCCGATTGCTCTGTTGCGGATTGTAATGGGGGAAATTATAACTACAATAGCCAGTATACATCCTATGTTGGCGATGTTTGAACCGATAACATTTCCAAGCGCAATATCATGCGCGTTATCAAGAGCAGCTCCAACGCTGATGAACATTTCAGGTGCGGAGGTTACATACGCGACAATTGTCAGCCCGACTACCAATGTGCTGATTTTAAAATGACGGGCAATCTGAACAGAACCTGTAACTAAAATGTTGCCGCATACAATTAAAACCGCAAGCCCGCATGCCAGATAAATATACGGTATAAGCGCATCTGATCCAGTACCGGATAATAGTTGTTCCATAAGTATTATTTTATGGAAATATCAGGTAATACTCAATATATGACAATTTTCATATATTACGGTATATCTTGCTGATTTCGCCTGAATATGGTATATTTCAGGTATGAAAATTCGTACAATTGCGATTCTTGTTATAATTCTTACAAACTTGGTTATAATTTTATTCAGCGTCTCTTTGGGTATTTTATTTGTGCAGAGAAATATGGATTTATCGCTTGAAATAGATTTAAGGGTAATGTCCAATATCGCGGATAATTTTATATCAAGTGAACTGGATAATTTAAAATTAAAAATTTCAAGCACCGCTCTCGCGCTGGATATGAGCGACGAAACAGAATGGTATGATATTCTTGCCGGGCAGAGTAGTTTATATCCGGAATTTACCGGGATGTCTGTACTGGAGACAAGCAGGGGGCTTATAACTTCTTACGGAGAGATGCATGCGGATAAAAATATAATAAATGATCATTACATTAATCAGGCGTTTATCGGAAAAAATATAATCACTTCAACCTTCCCTGCGGGAAACAGCGTCGTTTTTTATTTGGCGGCTCCAATGCCGTCTTCACATAACAAAATTCTTGTAGCTACGCTTGCGGGAACACATTTCAGCCAGCTTCTTTCCGGTTTTGTTATCTGGGAATCGGGACATATTTTCATGAGCGATTCTCAGGGGTATGCGATTGCAAATCCGCGTGAAGAATGGATACAGAACCGGTTCAATTATATTTATGCCGCGCAGACAGATAAAGATTTTATAAAATTGGCGGAAACAGTTACGCTTATGACCCGCGGCGAATCCGGGATAGGTTATTATACTGTTTACGGCGTTCCCAGGGTATGCGCGTTCAGGCCGGTTTCAGGTTCGAATGAAGGCTGGAGCCTGGGAGTTATCGCACCTCTTGCGGAAAACCCTGTCAGAAATACCGAACGAGGTCTTCTGATAGTCGCTCTAGTAAGTATTATTCTGAGCGTAATTGCGGCGGTAATTGCGTCAAATTTTATTAATAAACCATTTGAAAGAATTGAAATATTAAAAGAAGATGCTGACGCCGCTAATAAAGCGAAAAGCACCTTTTTAAGCACAATGAGCCATGAAATCCGCACGCCAATGAACGCAATTTTGGGCGTCTCTGAAATTCAGCTTCAGAAAGAAACACTGGAGCCTGACATGAGAGAAGCCTTCGGAAACATCTACACATCAGGCGATTTGCTGCTCAGCATTATCAACGATATTCTTGACCTGTCCAAAATTGAAGCGGGCAAGCTTGAACTGGTTATCGAAAAATATGAAATCGCCAGCATGATCAGCGATACTACACAATTGAACATGATGAGATTGGGCAGTAAACCCATAGAGTTTATACTTGATATAAATGAAAATACTCCCTCATTTATGATTGGCGATGAGCTTCGCATTAAACAAATTCTAAATAATCTGCTGTCTAATTCGATCAAGTATACGATGAAAGGAATCGTTAAGCTTTCAGTTTTTTCAGAAGCAGGTAAAAATGATGATGAGACAATACTGGTAATGACTGTATTCGATACGGGGCAGGGAATGACCGGTGAACAGGTTGGAAGGATATACGATGAATTTTCACAGTTCAATGTGCGGGCCAACCATAAAACAGAAGGCACAGGTCTTGGCATGAGTATTACAAAAAAGCTTGTAAGTCTTATGAATGGAAATATCCTTATTGACAGCGAACCCGGTAAAGGCACTGTGTTTACTGTCCGCATTCCGCAGGGGACATGCGTATCTGAAGCGCTGGGACCGGAAATGGTGAAAAGCCTGAGTCAGTTCCGTATGCACTCAAGGGATTATATGGAAAAGGTAAGAATATCCCGCGAGCCAATGCCATACGGAAGAGTCCTAATTGTAGACGATGTGGACGCGAATATTTATGTCGCCAAAGGCCTTCTGTCCCCGTATGAATTAAAAATGGAATCGGCGGACGGCGGCTATAAAGCCATTGAAATAATTAAAGAAGGCAATGTATTCGATATAATTTTTATGGATCATATGATGCCCGATATTGACGGCATTGAAACGACAAAACTTATCCGCGATTTTGGCTATACAGCTCCAATAATCGCATTGTCAGCCAATGCTGTTTCAGGGCAAGCGGATATATTCCTTGAAAACGGCTTTGACGATTTCTTATCCAAACCAATTGATATACGTCAGTTAAATTATATTCTAAATAAATATATACGCGATAAACAGCCGCAGGATGTTTTAGTGGGAGCCCGTAAAAATAAACTGGACACTATTGAAGCCAAGAATAATTTAAAAAATAAAAATGAAGATACAGAAACTGCTTCCGGCAGAGAGCGCAATTCTCAGCTTTTAAATATGGAAATAACAGGGTTGAATATCAGTAAGGGGATTGCACGGTTTGACGGTAAGGAGGAAGTGTATCTTGAGGTTCTGCGTTCTTATTTGGAAAGCATCACCTCAATGCTGGAGAATATAGAAACAGTTGATGAGAATTCACTGGACAGCTACAAGATTAAAGTACACGGTATTAAGGGAACCAGCATGGATATATATGCCGAAGATATCGCAAACGAGGCGCGGGCTCTTGAAAATGCGGCAAAATCAGGCGATTATAAATATATCAGGGAACATAATTCATCTTTTGTTGAAAATGCAAGAAATTTACTTGCTGAAATTGATAATTTGTTTATAAACCTTGAATCCAAAAGAAACAAACCTAAAAAGGATAAGCCTGACATGGAAATCCTGAAAAAACTCATGACTGCCTGTAATGATTATGACATGGACGGAGCAGACGCGGCAATCGCAGACCTGGAAGAATATGTTTACGAGGCGGATGACGGTCTTGTAGAATGGCTGCGGTTCAATATTGACAGAATGCATATGGAGGAAATAACGCAAAAACTTTCACATATGGTTAAAATATAAAAAAAATCTGTGTAGAATCAATCAATATATGGTATATTTTAATTTATTACAGTATAATTGGTTCAGGTAAGAAGGGAGGTGAATCATGGAAGGATCAGAACTCGTACAAACAGCAGAAAATGATATAGAACGCCTAAAAATCATATATGTTGACGATGTTCAATGCAGTCTGGTTTCAGTAAAAAAAAGACTCAAGGGGTATTATGAAGTATATCCAGCTGAATCCACGCTTATGCTTTTTAAAATCCTGGAAAAGATTAGGCCGCATTTAATTTTACTGGATGTCAATATGCCCGGTATTGACGGTTATAAAACGATAAAAAGCATTAAGGCGGATGAACGCTTTAAGGATATTCCCGTTGTTTTTTTAACAAGCAACAGCGATAAGGAAAGCGTGATAAAAGGGCTCAGTCTAGGAGCGGTTGATTATATTATCAAGCCGTTTATTACCGCGAAGTTAATTGAATGTATCGAAAAACATACATTCAGCAACAGGCATCAAAAACCTGTGCAGGCTATGGAAAGCGAAAGCAAGCCGTCAGTCCTTGTTGTTGACGATGTGCCAAGCACATTAAAAGCAATTGAACTGGCCATAAACACCAACTATGAAGTATATACATTATCAAAACCAGAATGCGTAATAGACTTTTTAAAGGAAAGAAAGCCGGACTTAATTCTGCTTGATTATTTAATGCCGGTATTAAACGGATTTGATCTTATATTAATGATAAAGGCAATATCAGATTTTAAAAATATACCCATTATTATGCTAACATCCGAAGGAACTCTGCCGCAGCTTAATGAGGCAATATCGCTTGGAGCCGCCGACTTCATAGTAAAACCTTTTAAAACAATTGAGCTAAACGAAAAGATAGACAAGCATATAAAACTGAGCATGGCGAATAAAATAAGTTAATGCCCCGGGACATATCTTTTTCTTCGGATTAAATGAGGATATAATGGCAAAAGATTTTATGGATGAGAATTTTCTGCTGGAAACAGAAACCGCGCGCCTGTTGTACTGCAATGCCGCGCAAAATGAACCAATATACGATTACCATTGTCATCTTATGCCGTCTCAAATTGCGCATAACAAACAGTTTACAGATATAAGCGAAGCATGGCTTTCAGGAGATCACTATAAATGGCGCGTAATGCGCGCGATGGGGTATGATGAATATTACATTACAGGAAACGCTCCTTCCTATGAAAAATTTCTCGCCTGGGCGAAAACAGTCGAAAATCTGATTGGAAACCCGCTCCACCACTGGACGCACCTGGAATTACAGAGGTATTTTAACATTTATGAAACACTGACGGAAAAAAGCGCTCCTGTTATTTGGGAAAAGGCAAACGCTCTTCTTCAGGAGCCGCAATTGTCAGTCAAGGGAATTTTTGAAAAGTTTAATGTCTGCGCCGCTGGCACAACAGACGATCCTGCGGATACGCTTGTTTACCATCACGCTATCAGCGAAGGAACAGCGCCAATCGGAAAAATTTCCACTATGGTTATTCCCTCCTTCCGCCCTGATAAAGCGCTTAATATAAACAATAAAGATTTTGCCGCCTACATTGAAACTCTTTCAGCCTCCAGCGGCATTAGCATAAAAAATACTGATGATGTGCTGTCCGCCCTTGATAAACGCCTTGACTTCTTTATTTCGCTGCATTGCCGCGCATCTGATCACGCGCTTGAATACGCGCCATTCGTTCCCGCGAATGACGGTCATATAGAAAAAATATTTTCAGATGCCTTATCTGGAAAGGAAATATCAAAGGAAGATACGGACGCGTATAAAACCAAAATGCTGATAGAGCTTGCAAAAATCTACGCAAAAAATGATATTGTTATGCAGCTTCATCTTGCCTCTGTCCGCAATGTAAACGCGCGGATGTTCAGAAATCTTGGCCCTGATACAGGTTATGACGCGGTTCACGACAGGGAAGAGAGCGCAAATCTTATAAACCTCTTAAGCTGCATGGAATCCTCTTCGGAAAAACCCGCGCTGCCTAAAACAATCTTGTATACATTAAACCCAAAAGATTATTATCCGCTGGCGACCATTTCAGGCGGCTTTCAGGATAATTATTCCAAAGAGGAAAACAGGCAGAGCATTACGGGTAAAATGCAGCTTGGCGCTTCATGGTGGTTCTGCGATCACAGGGATGGAATGGAAGAGCAGATGCGCGTATTAGCAAACACCGGCATGCTCTCTGTTTTTATTGGAATGCTGACAGACAGCCGCAGTTTTTTATCCTACCCGAGACATGAATATTTCCGCCGCATTCTCTGTAACCTAATCGGCAGATGGGTTGAAAACGGCGAATATCCAAAAGATATGGAAAAGCTTGAAAAAATTGTACGGGACATTTCGTTTGGAAACGCCGAAAGGTATTTCGGCTGAAGTGCGGATACAAACAATCGGCATCTCTGCGTGTTTGTGATAATTAATTAACGGACAATAGCAAAAAGTATCTGTAAAAATTACAATCTATAAAGGCTCATTTTTTTTACCTCTGTATGCGCGCGGAGCCGCCTTTTGCGAATGCTTCCACCTGATCAAGGCTGCACATTGTAGTATCGCCGGGAGTCGTGGTAACAAGAGCGCCGTGCGCCCAACCCAGGTTTAATGCCTGCTGCGGATCTTTTCCGGATAAAAGTCCGTAGAACAATCCTGCTGCAAAACCATCCCCGCCGCCGACTCTGTCGTATATATCAAGTTCGGCAGTCGGCGCAAGCCATGTTTTTCCGTCAAGCGCAAGAACCGCGCTCCATGAATGGCGGTTTGTGGAGTGAACCTCGCGCAATGTTGTCGCGACCGCTTTTATGTTGGGAAAGTCTTTTGTAACATTTTCTATCATGCCGAAAAAAGCGCAAGGGTCAAGTTTGCCTTTGGCTTCAACATCCTGCCCCTTCAGCCCCAATCCTTTTTGCAGATCTTCCTCATTGCCGACAAGCACATCAACGTTAGCTGCAATTCTGCGCAGAGTGCCTGAGGCTTCTTCTTCGGCCAGCGCGGCGCTCTTTCCCTGTTCGGCGGCAGCTACTGCCCAGAGTTTAGCGCGGTAATTTAAATCAAAGGAAACAACAGCGCCCGCTTTTTTCGCGGCTTTCATCGCTTCAATTACAAGTTCCGGCGTAGTGGGGGAGAGCGCGCTGAAAATTCCGCCTGAGTGAAACCAGCGAACGCCCTTTGCGAAGATGCCGTCCCAGTTAAAACATCCCGGCGCAAGGCGCTGGGCCGCTTCATTGGAACGATTATAAAAAACAACGGGCGCTCTTGCTCCCTGACCCCTGTCGCTCCAGACAATGGCCATATTCGGTCCGCGCACTCCGTCATGATCGAAACGTTTATAAAAGGGAGTTACTCCCGCTTTCTTTACAGCGGATTCTATCCGCTTTCCGACAGGATAATTTACAATTGCGGAAGCGATTGCGGTTTTCATTCCGAAGCAGGCGGATAAATTTGCCGCGACATTGTACTCGCCTCCTGAAACATGCAATTGATAGTCATCAGCTTCCGAGAATGGGATAATGCCCGGATCAAGCCGCGTTACCAAAGCTCCCAGAGCCAGTAAATCGAATGCCGCGCCGTCAGCGGCCGGAATGGATAATGTTGACATGTAATCTCCTTTCTAAAAAATTTTATTATTTATACAACATAAGTTGAAGCGCTTGTCGTTCCTCCATACCCGGTCCAATTGGTATGAAAGAATTCACCGCGCGGTTTATCAGTACGTTCGTAGGTGTGCGCGCCGAAATAATCACGCTGAGCCTGTAACAGATTCGCAGGCAGGCGTTCGCTTCGGTAACCGTCAAAATATGAGAGGGCGCTTGCGAAAGCCGGAACCGGAATTCCGTTAATGACTGCGGCGCTCACAATTTTCCGCCAGGACTCTTGCGCATCTTCGATGATACCGGTAAAAAAAGGATCCAGAAGCAGGTTTTCCAGATTACTGTTTTTATCGAAAGCTTCCTTTATTTTGCCCAAAAAAACAGAGCGGATAATACAGCCGCCTCTCCACATCAGAGCAATACCGCCGTAGTTAAGATTCCATTTGTACTCTTTTGCCGCTTCGCGCATTAAAAGGTAACCTTGCGCGTAGGAAACAACTTTTGATGCATATAACGCTTTTTCCAAATCCCTGATAAAAGCCGCCTTTTCCGCCTGCGGAATCCGCGCTTTTTTTGGTTCAGAGAAAATTTTCGCTGAGCGAACGCGTCCATCCTTTGCGGCTGACAGGCAGCGGGCGAAAACTGCTTCGCCAATAAGAGTGAGAGGAACGCCAAATTCCAGAGCTGAAATGCCTGTCCATTTTCCGGTTCCCTTCTGTCCTGCGGTATCCAGTATCTTTTCAGCTAACGGTAAACCGTCTTCGTCTTTATATTTAAGTATGTCTGCCGTTATGCCGATCAGGTAACTTCCCAGGGAACCTTTGTTCCATTCATCAAAAACACCGCCCATTTCATCGTATGACAAACATAAAACATTTTTCATCAGATCGTAGGTTTCACAGATTAGCTGCATGTCGCCGTACTCAATGCCGTTATGCACCATTTTTACAAAGTGGCCGGCTCCGTTTTCACCTACCCAATCGCAGCAGGGGACGCCGCCGTCTACCCTGGCGGAAATTGCCTGAAAGACCGGTTTAACTTCAGGCCATGCCGCAGGAGATCCTCCGGGCATGATCGAAGGACCTTTTAACGCTCCTTCCTCGCCGCCTGAAACCCCTGTACCGATATATAATAATCCCTTTGATTCAACAAATGCCGCGCGGCGGATTGTATCCTGATAATTTGAATTGCCGCCGTCGATTATAATGTCGCCCTTTTCAAAAACTCCAAGCAGCTGGTTAATAGTTTCGTCAACAGCGCTGCCAGCCTTTACCATGATCATTGCCTTACGCGGTTTACAAAGGGACGCCGCAAGTTCTTCAATACTGTGACATCCTGTAATTTTTTTTCCCGCACCGCGTCCGTTTATAAAATCATCTACCCTGGATGCCGTTCTGTTGTACACTGCGACAGAAAACCCTTTGCTCTCCATGTTAAGCACAAGGTTCTCTCCCATTACTGCAATTCCTATTAAACCAATATCCGCTTTTCCCATATTATTCTCCTGATCATAGAGCGTATTTCTTTTTTCCATTCCAATATATATTATATTAATGCCTATAATCAAGTTGGAGGTATTATGATTGAAAAAACCTATATTGCAAAAGGATGTTCAGCTTCCGATCTTTGTGATGATGAGCTTGATGAACTTCTCTCACAGGCGCTTTCAGAGGCTTTGGCGGATATCAACAACGCGGGTCCCGTTATTATATTGCCTCCTGATATTACCCGCTTTCATTCAAGGGCGGGATTTTTAACCGGTATTGCTTCGTGCAGGTTGTCTGATTCAAACAGCAGAAATAAATTGGGCGCTGTGCTTCCCGCTCTTGGAACACACATGGCAATGACAGATGCGCAGTTAAACAGAATGTTTCCAGGTACGCCCAAAGATAAATTTCTGGTTCACGACTGGCGCAATGATGTGTCAGAGTTGGGCAGGCTTGAAGCGGATTGGGTAGAGAAGGCATGCTCGGGAGCTGTGTGTTACGACTGGCCTGTACAGGTAAATAAATTACTGCGCAAAAAAGAGGATGGCTTTTCATTAATTTTATCAATCGGGCAGGTAGTGCCGCATGAAGTAGCTGGTATGGCCAACCATGCCAAAAATATTTTTGTAGGAACAGGCGGTAAGGAAGCAATTGATAAAAGTCATTTTGCTGGCGCTGCGTACGGAATGGAAAAAATAATGGGCATGGCTGATACTCCTGTCCGCGCGCTTTTCGACGAGGGATTGCGCCGTTATTCAAATGAGCTTCCGCCTGTATTATGGGTTCTTACTGTAGTCAGCGCGAGGACAAACAGCGAAGCGGAAGCAAAAGGGAAGGCGCGAGGGTCGCTGGCTGTCAGGGGATTATTTATAGGTTTTGGCAGGGAATGTTTTGAAAAAGCCGCCGCGCTTTCAGCTGAGGTCAATGTTAACACTTTAAACGAGCGAGTTAACAAAGCGGTTGTTTATCTGGAACCTGAAGAATACCGCACTACATGGCTGGGGAACAAGGCAATCTACCGTACACGAATGGCGATAGCGGATGGCGGTGAGCTTTTGATCCTCGCACCAGGACTCGAACGGTTTGGAGAAGATTTAGGAATGGACTCTTTAATCCGTAAATACGGATACAGACCGCGAAATGAAATTATCGCCAAAGCGGCGGAAAATACGGATTTAAACGAAAATTTAAGCGCCGCAGCCCATCTGATACATGGCTCCAGCGAAGGACGTTTTACCGTCCGTTACTGTACTTACAGCGAGGCTCCCGGTAAAGGTTCAGGTTTAACGCGAAAGGAAATTGAATCTGTTGGCTTTGAATGGGGCAGTCTGAAAGAAGCGCAGGAACATTATGATATAACAAAATTGAATTCAGGCTGGAATATCCTTTCCGGAGGAGAGAAAATTTTCTTTGTTCCCAATCCGGCTCTTGGTTTATGGCGATAAATGATTGACAGTAAACGCCTGCCAAAGATTATCCATTGCAGGCGGATCCGCTGTTACGCTGATTAAATCATTTTCATTCACAGGATTTGGGAACGCCAGAAAACGGGCATGAAGGCGGATTCCGCCGTCTTTTTCGCTTCGTTTGGCGCCGTATTTTAAGTCGCCCTTAATGTGCAGTCCTATAGCGGCAAACTGCGCCCGTATCTGATGATGCCTTCCGGAAATTAATTCAATTTCAGTAAAAAGATAATTTTTTCCTTCACCGGTTATCCTGTAGCGCAGGATCGCCTTCTTTCGTTCCCGGCTGCCTGAATCCATGCCGCATTCGTTATGTGCAAATGATTTATTAACGGCTGAACCTGTTTCAATCCAGTGAACAAGTTCTCCGCTTTCAGGCTGTTTTGCGGCGCTTGAAGATTTTTCTACAATTGCCCAATAAATTTTCTTTACAGACAGAGATTCCGAGAAAGCACTGCCAAGGAATGAAAGAGAAGGTTTTGTAAGCGCAAACAGGGCGCAGCCTGTTACAGGAACATCAAGCCTGTTAACAGCTTCAATCAATTCTGTTTTTATGTATGCTGCCAGATTTGCTTTCAGATTTATCATGTTTTTCTGAGCGCCTTCAACAGCCTCGCCAATGCGTTTGTTTATTACAACACACGCTTCACTTTGATAGAGTATGCGGGACTGGAAAGGCAATAATTCATTGGTATTTTTCGTCATATATTTTTCTATTCAGGAAGCTGTTCATCATTACTTTTCAAAATATTCATTCTAATTTTTTCATAGATAATCCGCTGTACGGCTTCGCGCAGCCTGTGTCTTGAAAGCCGTCCGTCATCAAGAGCGGAAATCAATTCCCTGTGCGTTCTTGTTATATCGGCGGGCCATACAAGAATCATATCTGCTCCGGCTGCGATAGAATTAACAGCCGCCTGCTCCGATCTTAAGCCTCCGGCGGACGCCATCGCGAAATCATCGCTAATCACTATGCCGCTGAAACCAAGTTCATCCCTCAGCCAGTTTTGCATAACGGCTTTTGAAAGGCTTGCGATATTCGCATCAATTTCCGGAACCGCAGTATGCGCAACCATTACCGCTCTCGCTCCGTTTCTGATGGTTAACGCGAACGGATAAACCAGACTGTCAAGCTCTTCCTTGTTTCCGTTTATTACTGACGCTGAATAATGTGGATCGATCCCCGCGCTGCCCGGAAAATGCTTGATGACACATAACACTCCTGCCTGTTCCATTCTGCGGATAAATACGGAGGCGGCGGCTGAAACAAAGGATACATCAGGTCCGTATGACCGGCTGTCCAGAAAATAACTGTTATTAATATTCAGGTGTTCTGCTACAGGAGCGAAATTCAGGTTAAAACCCAAATTGCTGATTTCCCTGGCGGCTTTTAAACTGTCAGATGCAATTTTTAAAAGAGCTTTATATCTTCCCTCTGCAAGGCATAACTGCCAATAAGAAGACGCATCAGGCAGCGCTGCCACACCGCGCGAAAAACGGTTTACAGTTCCGCCTTCATGATCCACAGCCAAAAAGGGAGGAATGCCGGTTCTTTCCGTAATGAATAATGATGTCGTTGAAAGTAAATTGATTATTGAGTCATTATCCGTATCAAGATTATATCTGAAAAACATTATCCCGCCTGCCGGGCATTCATCAAGCAATTCGGAAATATGAGGCGGCAGCACGCCTCTGCCGTCAATTCCGCAGATAAGAACCTGCGCGGCAAGCAGCTTGTCATCCATTAAAGAAGCAATGTTTTCCGCTCTTGTTTGAATGGGATTAACTAAAATAATTTCTTCAGATTCAGATGTCATTTCGTAAACATCCGTAATGATCGGGTTAACAGATTCGCGTTTTTCACAACCGGGTAAAATGATCAGACAAAAAATAAATATTAATGTAAACCGCACATGTCATATTACATAATAATTAATAAATTGTGAATGGTTTTTACAGGATGTTTCTGTTTTCGCGGTATCCAAATTGCAAATAGAATGGTATAGTTATTTTATGAATTGAATCGGAGGCTTTATGAAAAAGGTTGCGGTTATCATTGGAAGCGACACTGACTTGCCGGTAATTGATAAGGTTTTTAAAAAATTAAAGGACTTTGATATACCATTTGAGGCGCATATAATGAGCGCACACCGCACGCCTTCCATTGTAATGGATTTCGCCGCAAACGCCCGGAAAAACGGATTTGGAGTGGTTATTGCAGCCGCAGGTATGGCCGCTCATCTTGCGGGAGTTGTCGCGGCGAATACTACGCTGCCGGTTATCGCTGTTCCAATAAAATCTTCACTGGACGGGATTGACGCGCTTCTTGCGATGGTTCAGATGCCTCCAGGAATTCCTGTCGCGACAGTAGCGATTGACGGCGCGGATAATGCTGCGATTCTTGCCACGCAAATACTCGCCGTAAGCGATGATGTTCTGGAAAAAAAAATTACTGCAATGAAATTAAATATGGCAGAGAATGTAATGCAAAAAGACAGTAAACTTCAGGAGAGGCTGAATAATAACCAGAATTAATAATTTCAGGAGTATAAAATAAAAATGAGTAAAATCCTGCATGATAAATGCGGAGTATTCGGAATATATTCAGGCAGTAAAGACACGGATGTAGCATCACAGGCGTATTTGGCTCTTTATGCCCTTCAGCACAGGGGACAGGAAAGCTGCGGAATTGCGGTATGCAATGACGGGGTAATGCAATGCCATAGCGATCTTGGCCTTGTTCCCGATGTTTTTTCCAGAGAAACGCTGGAGAAACTCGGCAAGGGTAATATGGCTATAGGACATGTGCGCTATTCTTCAAAAGAGTTAAAAAGCCGTTCCGGCGCGCAGCCGCTTGTAGTAAGGTATATCAAGGGTTCCATGGCGATTGCGCATAACGGAAACCTTGTCAATGCGTATGAACTCCGAAGCAAGCTGCAGAATGAAGGCGTTGTATTTCACACAGCAAGTGACACCGAAATAATGATTAATATCATTGCCAGAAAAAGGATACGCGCTAACTCGATAGAAGACGCTGTAGATCAGGCTATGGAAGAATTCAAGGGCGCGTATTCACTTGTTATTATGTCGCCTGGAAAACTTATGGCAGTCCGTGATCCTCACGGTTTCCGGCCTCTGTGTATCGGCTCTCTTGGAGGCAATATTATTTTCGCATCTGAAAGCTGCGCTCTGGACAGCATCGGCGCGGAATTTGTACGTGATATAGAACCAGGTGAAGTTGTCGTTGCCGGCAAAGATGGTCTGCGCAGCATAAAGACACACTGCGGAAAGCCGGGCGGTTTGTGCGTGTTTGAATATATCTATTTCGCCCGTCCCGACTCTGTAATTGATGGTGCAAGCGTGTATATAGCCCGTCAGCGCGCAGGCTCATTTCTAGCGCTGGAAAATCCTGTGCAGGCGGATGTTGTAATAGGAGTGCCTGATTCCGGTCTTGACGCGGCGCTGGGTTATTCGCGCCAGTCGGGCATTCCTTACGGAACAGGTTTTGTAAAAAACCGCTATATCGGCCGCACTTTTATTCAGCCTTCCCAGGAAGAGCGCGATTATTCAGTGCGGATAAAATTGAATCCCATCGAAGTTACTGTCAAAGACAAGCGCGTTGTTCTGATAGACGATTCAATTGTGCGGGGGACTACAATGCGCAGGATTGTCGGGCTGTTACGTGATACAGGCGCCAGGGAAATTCATTTAAGAATTTCTTCTCCGCCGTTTGTAAACCCTTGCTATTTCGGCACAGATATCGACAGCCGGGATAATCTAATCGCCTGTAAAATGTCTGTTGATGAAATTTGCAAATATCTGGGCGCAGACAGTCTTGGATATCTTTCAATTAACAATGTGACAAAAATAGCGGAAAACGCAAAATGCAGTTTTTGCGCGGGCTGCTTTACAGGCGTTTATCCCGTGCCTGAACCTCCGGAAACTCCCAAAAACAAATACGATCAGAAGATTGGAGAAGCTGTATAATATGCAAAACAGTTACAGTGAAAGTTATAAATCCGCAGGCGTTGATGTTACTTCAGGTTACAGATCTGTTGAGTTAATTAAAAAACATGTTGAGCGCACAAAAGTTCCCGGCTTTCTTGAAGGCATTGGCGGGTTCGGCGGATTATTCGCTCTTCCAAAAACAGGAGATTCTGAACCGGTTCTGGTTTCCGGAACTGACGGTGTCGGCACCAAGTTAAAGATTGCAATGTTGATGGACAAGCACAATACAATAGGTATTGACTGCGTCGCAATGTGCGTGAACGATATAATCTGCGCAGGAGCTAAACCGCTTTTTTTTCTTGATTACATTGCAATGGGAAAAAATTTACCGAAAAAAGTTGAACAAATTGTTTCAGGTGTCGCAGAAGGATGCGTACAGGCAGGATGCGCTCTTGTCGGAGGCGAGACAGCTGAACATCCCGGTATGATGCCTGATGATGAATATGATATTGCGGGTTTTTCCGTGGGTATTGTGGAAAAATCCAGGATACCCGATAAAAATAATGTAAAAAAAGGCGATGCGGTAATCGCTCTTTTTTCAAACGGCGTACATTCAAACGGATTTTCTCTTACCCGGAAAGTTTTCGGAATAGACACAAATGCGAAAATGCTCGATAAACATTATATTGAACTTGGCAGAACATTGGGCGAAGAACTTTTAATTCCAACAAAAATTTATGTTAAACCTGTATTGGAACTTTTAAATAAAATTCCCGTCAGATCAATATGTCACATAACAGGCGGAGGTTTTTATGAGAATATTCCACGCGCGTTCAGTGAAAATATCGGTGCTGTTATTCAAAGGGAAAAAATTGAAACTCCTGCAATTTTCAGTTTAATAGCAGAGGCGGGAAATATCAGTGAAAGGGACATGTTCAACACATACAATATGGGAGTAGGTATGTGCGTGATCACCGCGCCTGAAAATGCCGGAGAAACTGTCCGTATTTTGCAGCCTTTCGGCGAAAAAGCCGCGATAATTGGTGAAATACGCGAAGGGTTTTCCGGAGTAAAAATTATATAAAATAATTATGATAAAAATTGCGGTATTGGTAAGCGGAGGCGGGACAAATCTTCAGGCTTTAATTGATTCATGGAAAAAGAATGAATTGGGCGGAGGGGAACTGTCTTTGGTAATTTCTTCAAGAGCAGGAGTATTGGCCCTCAAACGGGCGGAAGATGCAGGACTTAAAACAATCACGATAGATAGAAAAAAATACGCGCAGCTTTCCGGTTTTGACGAAGCGGTATCCGGTGCGTTAGCTGAAAATAATATCAGCCTTGTTGTCCTTGCCGGATTTCTTTGCATTCTGGGACAGAAAACGCTGAAAACATACAAAAACAGAATTATCAATGTGCATCCTTCGCTAATACCGTCCTTCTGCGGCAAAGGTTATTACGGACTGCGCGTTCACGAAGCCGCTCTTGAATACGGCGTTAAAGTATCAGGCGCTACTGTTCATCTTGTAAATGAAGTAATAGACGGCGGTAAAATCATCCTTCAGAAAGCGGTTGATGTTTTGCCTGGAGACACACCTGAAACATTGCAAAAGCGCGTTATGCAGGAAGCCGAGCATATCATACTGCCTAAAGCGGTAGAAATGTTCTGCAGGGGAGAGATTATTTAATGAAAGTACTGGTAATAGGAAGCGGCGGCAGAGAGCACGCAATTATTAAGGCCTTAAAAAAAAACAGGCGCATCAGCCAATTATACGCGGCTCCCGGAAACGGCGGCATCGGGCGGGATGCACAAAACGCACCTGTTAAATCAACAGATATTCCCGCAATGCTTGAGTTTACTTTGAAGAATAAAATTGATTATATTGTTGTCGCGCCGGATGATCCGCTTGCCGCAGGCACGGTAGACGCGTTAGAGGAAAAGAAGATTCGCTGTTTCGGACCAAACAAGGCGGCGGCACGGATAGAAAGCAGCAAGATTTTCGCGAAAGAATTAATGAAAAAATACGGCATCCCGACCGCTTCTTACGAGATATTCAGCGACGCAGATAAAGCCGCCGATTATGTGAAACAGGATAATGTTTCATTCCCCCTGGTAATAAAAGCGGACGGACTTGCGCTGGGCAAGGGAGTTATAATTGCAGCTGACACTGATGAAGCGTTAAACGCAATTAACGCCGTCATGTGCGAAAAGAAGTTCGGATCAAGCGGAAACAGCATTGTAATTGAAGAATATCTTGCGGGTAATGAGGTTTCTGTGCTTGCCTTTACAGACGGAAAAAACATTAAACCTGTTGTTTCATCAATGGATCACAAACGCGCTTTTGACGGAAACAAAGGTCCCAATACGGGCGGCATGGGCGTAATAGCTCCCAATCCGCACTATACAAAAGAAATAGAGCTTTTATGCAATGAAAAAATCTTCCTGCCGACAATACGCGCTATGCGGAAAGAAGGATGCCCGTTTAAAGGCTGCCTGTATTTCGGCCTTATGCTCACGCCGCGCGGTCCGATGGTGATTGAATACAACTGCCGTTTCGGAGACCCGGAAACACAAGTCATACTCCCGCTGCTTGAGACTGATCTGCTTGAAATAATGGAAGCCGTAACAGACGAAAAGTTAGCTGATATTAACATAAGCTGGACAGATAATCATGCAGCCTGCGTGATTCTCGCAAGCGGAGGATATCCGTCTTCATATAAAACAGGATATGTTATTGATGGATTAAATGAAACAGGCTCGTCAAAAAATGGAGATGCGATCATATACCATGGCGGAACTGAATACAAAGACGGCGCTTTTTTCACGGCGGGCGGGCGGGTGCTCGGCGTTACCGCCATTGCGCAGTCATTGGAAGACGCTCTAAAAATCGCATACAATAATGTAAACGCAATAGATTTTAAAGACATGTTTTGCCGCAGGGATATTGGAAAATATTAAAAGTAATCTTGATAAGCGCCTCCCTGATACATTATAATTTTATTATTCATGATACATAAACCATTTTATGCGTCCGGTCTAAAATTTTCCTGTAAACGTTGTTCTTCGTGCTGCCGGTATGAAGAAGGTTTTGTTTTTCTTTCACAGAAAGACCTGGAAAAATTAGCCTGTGAGCTTAAAATGGACAGTAACCGCTTTACAATGATTTATTGCCGCTGGGTTACAGATATGCAGGGGAAGATAGCGCTTTCCCTGAAGGAAAAGTCAAATAAAGACTGCATTTTTTGGGATTCAAACTGCACTGTTTACAGGGCGCGTCCTCTGCAATGCAGAACTTTTCCGTTCTGGGAATCCATTGTAGCGTCAGCTCAAAACTGGGAAGTGACAGCATCGGGCTGCCCGGGAATAAACTCAGGTGCGCTGCATACCGCAAAAGCCATAGAACAGAACATAAAATTACGTGATTGTGAGCCGATAATAAACAAATAAGAGGTATACACATGAAAATCCGTTTTTGGGGAGTGCGCGGTTCCCTTCCGACGCCAATTACGCCGGTCCGTTTAAAGAGTAAAATTTCCGCAATTGTAGAGCAGATCACGCCTGATGATATTGTTAACGCGGAAAGCAGGGAACGGTTTTTGGCAGGCCTTCCGCCGTGGCTTTTCGGCACGGTAGGCGGAAACAGCCCATGTGTAAGCGTAGAATTTGAAGAACCGGATGATTGCATAATTTTCGACTGCGGTTCAGGATTACGCGAAATGTGGATGGCCCAGGCGAATGAAAACCGCAAACAACCTCATTATCATGTTTTTATGTCGCATTTTCACTGGGATCATTTACAGGGACTGCCTTTCTTTGGTCCCGGTTACAATCCAAACATTCAAATGGATTTTTATTCGCCTGTTTCAGGAATTGAGAAGATTCTGAGCGGTCAGATGATGCATCCGTATTTTCCGGTAAATCTGGATGCCTTAAGAGCCCAAAAAACATATCACGTATTAAATAAAGAGGTTAATATTGGCGGGCGGTTAATAAACCATAAAAAGATGAATCATCCAGGTGATTCTTACGCGTACAGCATTAATGAAAACGGAAAACGGTTAATTTATTCAACAGATACTGAGCTTACCTCTGTTGATTTTCAGAAGACAGACGAAAACGCACGCTTTTTTGAAGGCGCGGATGTAATAATAATAGACTGCCAATATACGCTTGGCGAGGCTATTGATAAATACAATTGGGGACACAGCGCGTTCAGCCTCGCTGTGGATTTCGCCGCTACCTGGAGAATTAAACACATGGTAATGTTCCACCATGATCCATCATACGATGATCAAAAAATTTACGGTTTACTGCAATCGGCTCGATGGTATCTTGAACGGATGAATATAAAGGGAATTGAATTATCCCTGGCTTGTGAAGGTCTTGAAATCTCAATATAACCGTTATAATATGGGGAATAATTGAGTAAAGATAATAAAAAATTACGTATTTTTTCCCTTATACTGAAGATTTTCGCCATTTTTATAGCTCTTTCTCTTCTGATTATCATTATCTCGCTTGGCGTAATTATGCACTTAAATTCACCGCCCCAGAATGAAAATTTTTCCTTTTCGGAACAGGATGGAATCATACGCAATGAGGACAGCAGTTATCAAATTGAAGTGCGAAAGGGGGAAAGCGCCCGGTCTGTCGGGACGCGCCTTGAAAGAGCGGGCCTAATAAAAAACAGATATTTTTGGCAATTGATATGCCGTTTTGGAGATAATTTTTTAAAGAACGGAACATACAGGCTCGAAATACCCGCAACCCAGATTGCCATATACCGCATTTTGATTTCGGGCAGGCAGATTCTGCATCGCGTTACAGTTCCGGAAGGCGCAACGCTGAAAAAAGCGGCGAAAATATTTGAAGAAGCCGGAATCTGTTCATCTGATGAATTTCTTGCGGCTTCAAGAGACACGGCAATTATCAACAGTTACAGGATACCAGGCTCTTCCATGGAAGGTTACCTTTTTCCGGATACCTATATGTTTCCGGCGGAGTATCCTGCGGACATGGTTGTAAAGGCATTAGCTGACAATTTTTTCAGCAGAATAGAAAATATAAATCCTTCTGTTCATTCCATGAGTTCAAAGGAATTATATGAAAAGGTAATAATGGCTTCCATCGTAGAACGTGAATACCGTCTTGAGGAAGAAGCGCCTGTAATGGCGGGAGTTTTTTATAACAGAATAAACATTGGCATGGCGCTGCAATCATGCGCTACTGTGGAATATATTATAACAGAAATTCTGGATAAACCGCATCCAACAGTAATTCTGAACAGGGACCTGGAAATCCGAGATCCTTACAACACATACCTTGTGCCGGGATTGCCTCCAGGGCCTATCTCCGCGCCGGGAACAATTGCCCTTGAAGCGGCGTTCTCTCCGGAAATTACAGAGTTCCTCTATTTCCGCCTTGATGATCCGCAATCAGGAAGGCATTATTTTTCCAGAACATTTGACGAACATATCAGAGCGGGACAATTGCTGCCAAAAGGCAGTTCCTGATACAGATATTCAAAATGGAATGCTTATGAGATTAATTTCAAAATCAACAATTCAGGAAGTAAATAACCGTCTCAACGCAATATCAATAGTGGAAGATTATGTGCGTTTGGAGAAAAAGAGCGGACGGTGGTGGGGAAGATGTCCATTCCACGGAGGAGGGCAGGAAAAAACTCCGTCTTTTAAAGTGGATCCGGATTTAAAAATGTATCACTGTTTCGGCTGCGGTAAAGGCGGCAGCATTATCGGTTTTATAATGGAAATGGATAAACTGACATATCCTGAAGCCATCAGAACCCTTGCGAAAAAGATTGGAATTGAAATAGTTTATGAAGACGGCGGAGCAGGGGAGGATGAATTTGATAACACGAAAAAAGAGGAACTCTTTGAACTGTACCGCAGAACCACTGTGACATTTCAGCATTTCTTAAAAGAAAAACCTGAAGGGCAGAATGCCTATAAATATTTAATTGACAGAAGCATCAGCGAACAGATGATTGAACGTTTTAAGCTTGGCTTTTCTCCTTCGGATCGAAACTTTCTGTATCATTTTTTAAAACAGAAAGGTTATTCGGAAGATTTTCTGGATAAATCGGGATTATTTTCAGCGCGGTACAAGGCATCGCCCATGTTTTCAGGAAGGCTGATGTTCCCAATAACAGACCGCCAGTCAAGAGTCGCCGCTTTCGGCGGCAGGGCATTACCCGGCGTTCTGCAAAGTGACGGAAAGGAACCTCCAAAATATATCAACTCACCGGAGACTGATATATACAAAAAAGGACAAACACTTTATGCGCTTGATCTCGCATTACCGGAAATCAGGCAAACCAAGACAGTGTATATCGCCGAAGGGTATATGGATGTGATCGCCCTGCACCAGGCCGGCGTTACCAATGCCGTAGCTCCCCTGGGGACAGCGTTTACAGATGAGCAGGCAAGCCTTCTGCATCGATGGGCGGAGAGGGTGATCATTGTTTTTGACACTGACGAGGCAGGTCAAAAAGCGGCTTACAAGGCGATTTTAACTTGCCGGAAAAACGGCATAATCAGCTCTATCGCTCAGCTTCAGGAGGGACTTAAGAGGGAAACAGGCAGTGAAACCGCTGAATTTAAAGATCCTGCTGAAATTTTGCAAAAATTCAGTCCGCAGATATTGAAAAAAATTATGGATTGTACTATAAATGACTTTGAGTACCTAATTTTTCGCGGTAAGTCTCAGTTTAAGAGTGCTGGCAGCGCAAAGAATCGCGCGGTGGAATTTTTATTTCCGTACTTGGACGCGCTTAATTCTGAAATTGAACGCGGCGATTGTACGGCAATTATCGCGGATGCTTTTGGCGTTGAGCGGGATGCGGTGCAAAAGGATTACTCCAGATGGAAGAAAGGTACGCGGCAGGAGATTTTTGAAAAGCAGATAAACGTTTCATCAGGCCCGTTTACGGGCAGAGGTCCTGTCCGCATGAATGCCGAATTGTTTTTACTTACAGTTGTATCGGTAAATATGAAGCTGTATCCGGATTTCCGCGCAGCTTTGGAAATTAAGGAGATCGATGATCCTGATGCAAAGGAACTCTTTATCGCATTGGAAGAATGTTTTGTCCATGATGAAAGCGATATTGATTCTTTGCTTTCAAGGATTACAAATGAGCCGTTAAAAAATTTTATAGCCAGCCGCGGATCATCGGCGGAATTTTCAGGCGGTCCCGGGCGCGAACCCAGGCGGCTTATGGAGGACGGCATAACAGAAATCAGAAAGAAAAGGCTGCGCAAAAGGCTTACGGAAATAAGCGCGGAAATGCGGATCAGCGAACGTTATTCAGATGATGACAGCGAATATATTAATGAATTACTGGCAGAAAAAAAGTATATAGACTCGCAAATGCGTGAACTTGATTCACTTATGCGAAGACCAGAAGAAGGATGACAAATAATGTTAAACCTTGCGATTTCAAGACGTAAGAAAATTTCTCCCCTGTTAAATCATTTCTCAAAAAAAACCAAACACAGAATAATGTATGCCAAACCCAGGGCAAAGGAAGAAAGCCGGCAGTCAGGTGATCTAGTATTATCAGATGAGCAGGCGGCATCCGATCCTGCAATCATAAAACTGCTTGAATACGCCAAAGAGAAGAAGACCCTGTCCTATGAGGAATTGTCTGATTTTCTTCCGGAGCATATAACCAACTCTGATAAAATTGAGCAGGTTCTCGCACTGCTTGAAGCCAACAATGTGCAGCTTGTGGAAGAAGATTCAACGTCTGAGGATGAAGATAACGATACCCGCAAGGGGAATGACAGCGCAAAAAAACGTTCCGCCGCAGCAGGAGACAAAGAATCATCTCTGGTTGACGATCCCATCAGACTGTATCTGCGTGAGATTGGAAGGGAACATCTTTTAACGGCGGAACAGGAAATAGAGCTTTCAAAATCTATGGAAGAGGGAGAAAACATCGTAAAGAATGTGATAAAAAAATCAGGCATGATTATCCCTGAATTTTATCAGATAGCGCAAAAAGCATTCGCAAAAAGAGACATGAGGGAACTTAACCTTTCCAAAAAAGAAATAACAGAGCAAATGACCGAATGCCGCAGGCTAAATCAGTTTTACAAGGATACGTTACGCGCAATTCTTACAGACCTGAAAAACTATATTGAATATAAAAAACAGCTTATATCAAAAGATATGGATTATCTTGAAGACAGGGAATGTTCCACAATTCGCAGGCGGATAATGAAGGTTGTAAAAAACACTCAGATACACCCTGAGGAAATTCAGGACTTTTCCGACAAATTCATTCAGGCCGCAAAGAAAATTAAACGTTATATAAAAGAACAGGAACGCCTTGAAAAACATCTTAAAGTTACTTCGCTGAAAGAACTGCGGACGCTTGGGCGTTTCCTGACAATCAAGGATGAGCGTGAACGTCTGGAAACAGACCTTGGCCTGACATCGGAAGAGATCAAGGAAAAGATAAGGCAGATACAGGTTACGCAGAAAAAACTCAGAACGCTCGAAGCGGAATTTGAAGAGCCTATTGATAATATTAATCAAATGGCAAATGAAATAAGCCGCGGCAGGGTAATGATGAAAAACGCGAAGGACAGGCTGATACGGGCAAACTTAAGGCTTGTGGTTTCTATCGCCAAAAAATATACAAACAGAGGGCTTCATTTCTTCGACCTTGTTCAGGAAGGAAACATCGGACTGATTAAAGCTGTCGAAAAATTTGAATATCAAAAAGGGTTTAAATTTTCAACTTACGCCACATGGTGGATAAGGCAGGCTATCACCCGTTCCATATCCGATCAGGCGAGAACCATCCGCGTGCCTGTACACATGATCGAGCAGATCAACAAGGTAGTCCGCGAATCAAGGCAGCTTTTACAATCCCTGGGCCGCGAACCTACCGACGAAGAAATAGCGGATAAACTTGGCGGAAGCTGGACAGCAATGCGGGTAAAATCCGTGAAAAATGTAGCAAGGGAACCAATCAGCCTTGAAACTCCAATCGGCGAAGAAGAGGACTCTCTTTTAGGCGATTTTATTGAGGACAAGGATGTGGAAAATCCGGCAAACCAGACGGCTTTTACTTTGCTTCAGGAACAGCTAGGCGGAGTGCTTTCGACGCTTCCTGCCCGTGAACAGGAAGTATTGAAAATGCGTTTCGGTCTTGAAGACGGTTATTCATTGACGCTTGAAGAAGTAGGCCTTTATTTCAATGTAACACGCGAGCGGATAAGGCAGATAGAAGCCAAAGCCCTGCGCCGTTTAAGGCATCCAAAAAGAAGCCGTAAATTAAAAGATTATTTGGACCACTAAATCCCGAATATGGGTTTTTTACGTCTGATATTCAAAATAATTATTTTATGTTAGGTTTTAAAGAGGAGAGAATACATGGTAACTGAAAACGATCTGAATAAACTGCGCACTTTGCAGGAAATAATTTATGAAAAAATTGGTTTGGAAAAAAATATCCAGGAAATTCCCAAACTGCTGAGCACGCAGGAAGAACTGCTGACAAGGATTAAAAAAACTTTTATAGAAAAAAATCAGGACTATGAAAGGATAAAAACGGAAGAAGGCGATTTAAGAAATAAACTGTTTGAAGCAGAAACAGCAAGAGAAAAAGCGGAAAAAAACATGGACGTTATCAGCACGCAGCGCGAGTATGAAGCTCTTGATAAGGAAATCCGCGATGCCAAGGAAAAAGAGCAGCAGTTCCGCAAGGATTTACAGCAACGAGAACGCATACTTGTTGAACTTGACGAACAGATAAAACAGCATACAGCCCTTATTGAACAGCAGGAAAAAGAGCTTGAAGAACGCAGAAAAAAAATTGAAGAAGAGATCGAACAAAAACGAAAACAGGTAGATGCGTTACGAGAAAAAGAAAACAACCTTACAGAAAATCTGGACTCGGAGATGGTATTTAAATTTGAACGGATCATTAAAAATAAAATGGGCATTGGCATTGTAGCCATCAAGGGAAATGTCTGCATGGGCTGCCACATGATTCTGCCAATTCAGTTTGCAAATCAGGTACGCATAGGAGAAGAATTTATTTTCTGTCCTTATTGTTCGCGTATTCTTTATTTTGAAGAATCAGCGGAAGGCGAGGAAGATTATTTCAATACCGAAGATACCGGGTCCCTTTCCGATCTGGACGATATGGAAGACGAGGAAGAGGAAGAGGAAGACGAAGAGGAAGAAAAGCTCACCAATGATTTTGAAGAATGAGACTGTTCAGGATTAAATATAAACAGGTAAAAAAAACGCGATGAACTGTAAGCCGGGTTCTGTTGCCTGACTTCTGAAATTTTCAGTTGTCAGGCTGCCGCCATCTGTCTTAAATAACCGTCTCCGGCCATTTATAGCAGCCTACCTGCGCTTAACCAACGGGCAGTTGACGCGCTGCTTGACTTTGCTCCTGATGAGGCTTGCCATTTTCTGGCTTTACCGGAAAAGGGCTTTAAGTTTTACCAGCGGTAAAACTCATGCCTAATTCCCGGTTAAAAACCAGAATCTTTGCGGCAGTGTTGCCATTGCCGAGGCGGGCTCTTACCCCGCCTTTTCACCCTTACCCGGCCGCTTAAAACGCCGGTTAACATTTAAAAATGAAGTTTTATAACTGATTCAAATCCTCAGCATTTTAAGCGGCCGGGCGGTTTATTTTCTGTTGCGCTCTCTGTTCCGGCAGTTTATGCCGGTCCCGGGTATTACCCGGCATCATGCCCTGCGGAGCCCGGACTTTCCTCCCAACCTGACAATCTGGCCGCTTAAAATATTTTACATTAATACGCGGAATCCGTATTAAAAGTGGTCAGACTGTCAAGTGAGCGGCAGCGCGTTCATCGCAGGTTTAATTTACAGTATAATTTAGTTATTATCAAGCTAATATTTATGGTTTTTTTATAATAATCATGGAATATAATTGACATTCTACCGTAAATCGTATTTAATTAATTATCAAGAAAAATGTTACAGGATAAAACACGAATCCGCTATGGGCGGCATATATACAGGCTTAAAACAATACGCGCACTTATATTTGGTTTTTTAATCATTTTCATCGGCGCTGTTGTATATTTTACTGTTTCAAGAATAAGAAACGGAGCAGTAGTTAATGAAAAAAGGGAAATTTTACGCATCTGGAACAATGAAGAATACGAACAGGCATACGAAATCAGTAAAAATTCGTTAACAGAAAAACCTATAGATTATTTTATGCTTACAACAAACGGTTTCGCGGCTTATCAGATTGGCATTTCCCAGATAAATAACCAGAATACGCTTTTCTTTCTGGATGAAAGTATCCGTTCTTTACGGAAAGCTCTGCTTCTTAAAGACGCTGCATCAGACGGACGGGTTTATTATGTATTGGGAAAAGCATACAGCAATAAGGGGAATGAATACGCAGATCTTGCAATAAAATATCTTGAAACAGCCAATAACCTGTCTTATGAAGCGCATGATATACCTGAATTTTTGGGACTTTCTTACGCAGCCTGCGGCGATTACCGCAGCAGTGTGGAAGCGTTTACCCGCGCATTTATTGATGAAAAACAGCCGTCTGACGCGTTATTATTATCAATTGCGCGTTCATATATGGCGATGGAAGAGTATAATATGGCAATTGGCTACCTTCAGCAATGCGTTGATAACTCACAAGATTCACAATCAGTTAATATTTCACGTTTTCTTTTAGCAGAGATTTATATTCTTTCAGGCGATTATGATAAAACGGAAAGACAATATATGGGTATTTTGGAGACATCGGGAGAAAATGCCGAGGTTCATTATCAATTGGGTGAGTTGTATAACCTGCAGGGCGATACAACCAGGGCGCGCTCTGAATGGAGAATTGCATACAGGCAGGATCCAACTCATGCAAGAGCTAGAGCACGGCTAAATATTTAGATATAATTAATTTGGGAGGGAGGGAAACATGTTAGGCGGTATATCATCAGATCTTGGTATTGATTTAGGAACCTGTAATACGCTTATTTTTATTAAGGGCAAGGGCATCGTCCTGAATGAACCGTCTGTTGTGGCGGTAGAGCGCGGAACAAAAAGAATTGTCGCTGTGGGGGCTGATGCCAAACGAATGCTCTGGAAAACTCCGGAGAATATTATTGCCATTAGACCGATGCGCGACGGTGTAATAGCTGATATAGAATCAACTGAAAAAATGATTCGATATTTTATTTACCGTGTTTTTCCGCGTTATCGTTTTCTGAAACCCAGAATGGTTATTGGGGTTCCATCCTGTATTACCGAGGTTGAAAGGCGCGCTGTCGAAGAAAGCGCGTATAAATCCGGCGCAAGAGAGGTTCACGTAATCGAAGAAAGCCTCGCAGCCGCGATTGGTGCGGACATTCCAATAAGAGAACCTGCCGGCCACATGATATGCGATATCGGAGGCGGTACATCGGAAATCTCTGTTATCTCGCTGGGCGGTATGGTAGTCACAAGCGCAATTCGTATCGGCGGCGATGAATTTGATGACGCGATTATCAAGCATATACGCAGCGTTCACAACCTGATAATCGGCGAACACATGGCGGAGCGGCTGAAAATGGAAATAGGAAACGCCTCACCCGATAAAACAATAGAAAAACTTGAAGTGAGAGGCAATGACGCAATAACAGGTCTTCCTCGCCGGCTTGAAATAGATTCAGTGGAAGTCAGGGAAGCATTAAAAGATCCAATAACTTCAATTGTAGATGAAATAAAAGTTGTTTTGGGTAAAACGCCGCCTGAACTTGCCGCGGATATTGTTGACCACGGTATTGTAATGACCGGAGGCGGTTCGCTGTTAAAAGGATTGGATAAACTTATCGCGAAGGAAACGGGAGTTCCCGCGATTATTGCCGATCAGCCTGAACTTTGCGTGGCCCTGGGAGCCGGAAAATATTTCGATTATATGAGAGGTTCTGACTTAACCAGGAATATCTATGACAGACTGAATGGCTAGTTCCATGCGGCGCGGCGGTATCTTTGGCGCTCTTTTTCACAAGAGCAGCGGCAAAGCGCCAGGAACACCGTTAAACACGTCTGTTCTGGTTTTTATATCTCTTTTTATTATTTCCGCAGCTCTCCTCATGTTTTCAAATCTTAACCTTGTGTTTAACGCGAAAAATATTGGACTGTCAATTTTTTCCGGTATCAGGGGAGGGATAAATGAATTATCATCTTTCGTATCCAGAACTGTACTGTCCGTTAAGGAATTGGCCGATTTAAGAAGAGAACACGCTGAGTTATTAAAGCAGCTAGAAAGATATGAAGAACTGCAGCACTCAAGCGCGGAAATTTATCAGGAAAATATCCGGTTAAGGGATCAGCTTGGTTTTGCGCAAACCCTGCGTTACCGGTATATACCCGCTCAAATTTCCGGCCGTGATCCGAACAATCTTTTTTCTGCGCTGGTAATCAACAAGGGCAGTGTTGCGGGAGTTGCGGATAATATGTCTGTTGTCGCATGGCAGAACGGAACACAGGCGCTGGTGGGCAAGGTGATTTATACGGGAGCGTTTGAAAGTCTTATAATGCCTGTTTTTGACATAAATTCCCAGATATCGGCGCGTTTATCCGTTTCCCGTCTGGAAGGCATAATTGAAGGGCAGGGAAATCCTGAATCTCCGCTTTTGATGCGTTTTGTTCCGAGACGGGCAATGAATGAAATAAATTTCGGAGATATAATTATTTCAAGCGGTATGGGAGGCGTGTACCCGGCAGGCATCAATATAGGACGGGTTTCCAGGGTTACTGTTTTAGAGTTTGAATCCACTCTGGAAATTGAAGTAATGCCGATGCTCGACTATTCAAGACTGGAATATGTATTCGTAATAGAAGCAGAAACAAATAAAGAAGGGCAGGAATAGCATGGTCAGAAGTATTATCTGGACAGTAATTTTCAGCATAATCGCAGGGATTCTGCAGTCTACACTCATCGCGAAGATTGCCTTTTTAAATGTAATACCGGATTTGGCATTGTGCATTGTTGTTTTTTCCGCGTATATAAACGGAACAATGACAGGGCAGGTTTCAGGTTTTTTCTCAGGAATACTGCTGGATTTTCTTTCCGCGTCTCCTTTGGGGCTGAATTGCCTTGTACGCACATTAATCGGTGCATTAACAGGCCTTTTCAAGGGAGCGTTTTTCCTTGATATTATTTTTATGCCGGTAATCCTTTGTTCGGCGGCAACCTTGATAAAAGCGTTAATTCTTTTGCTTTTAAACCTGATCTTTCCTCTCTCCGTTCCCGCATACCCGTTTTTATCATCAACCTTATGGATCGAGATCGGCCTTAACTCACTAAGCGCGCCTTTATTATTTTTTCTTTTAAAGCAATTTAAATTTATCTTGCCGGAGAGGAGTTAGCGTTATGCAGGAAAATCATAGTATGCGTTTAAACGCGCTAAGAATTTTGTTTGTAATCATTTTTATTGTTTACAGCGTAAAACTTTTCAGCATGCAGATACTTTCAGGCGATGTATACCTTACAAGAGCGCAGGATATTTCGCGAAGAACTTTTTCCATCCCCGCGCAAAGAGGAGAAATATATGACCGTAATTTTTCCCGTCCTCTTGTTATAAACAGGGATTCTTACGCTGTCAGCATAACGCCTGCGGATATTTCCGGCAGTGAGATTGACGGAGTTATTGAAGCTCTTTCGGAGATTTTGGCTCTTCCTTCCGAAGAGATAATGGACAGGCTTCCGCGTCAGTATTTACAGTTGTATCAGCCTGTAGAAATTGCCTCAAATGTCTCATTTTCAACAATTGCGGCTCTCGCTGAAAGAAAGAACAATCTGCCAGGCGTTTCATGGCAAATCAAGCCTGTGCGCAATTACGGCAGCGCGGGCAGCCTTTCGCATATTTTAGGTTATGTAGGCGATATTACCCGCGATGAGCTTACAACTCTTTATAATATGGGTTATCAGCAGGGAGATGTTATTGGAAAAGCGGGAATTGAAAAACAGTACGATCATCTGCTGCGCGGAAGCGAAGGCAGGGAAACCAGAACTGTGGATGTCAGGGGCAGAAGGATTGCCGGCAGTCAAAACACGGTTCTGGCGCCTCCTGAAATGGGAAAAAATTTAATTTTAACAATTGACACAGAACTGCAAACGCTTGTTGAAAATGCTCTTGGACCGCGGATTGGAGCGATAGTTGTTATGCGCCCAAACGGGGAAATTCTCGCGATGGTTTCCTATCCCTGGTATGATCCTAATATATTTACAGACGGTCTTCGTTCCGAATATCAAATTCTTGTAAATGATCCGAATAAACCGTTTTTAAACAGAACTATTCAGTCATCTTACCCTCCGGCTTCTACCTTTAAAATTGTTATGACTACGGGCATACTTGCGGAAAACGTGTTTCCGCCTGAACAATTTGTTCTGTGTCAGGGAATGATCAATTATGGCAACCGTGACTGGCACTGTCACAACCGCCGTCCTGGACACGGAAGGCTGAACCTTCAGAGGGGATTGGCGCAATCATGCAATATTTACTATTGGACAGTCGGCAGAGATTATATGGGCGTAGACAGGATAGTTTCTACAGCAAAGGAATTTGGGTTTGGCGAACTTACGGGCATTGATCTTCCCGGCGAACTGGCTGGATTTATACCAACCCCGCAATGGAAAGAAAGACGTTTCCATGAAAGATGGGTGGCAGGCGATACAATGACTTTATCCATAGGACAGGGTTATACGCTTGTAACGCCGCTTCAGCTTGCGAATATGGTCAGTATGGTAGTAAACAACGGCGTTATTTATAAACCGCATATTTTAAAGGAAGTACGCGACGGTGTGACCAACGCAGTAGAGTATAATGTCACGCCTGAAGTGTTACGCGAAAGTAATATTTCCCGCGATGTTTTTGAGACCGTGCGCCGGGACATGCGCAATGTTATTGAAGCCGGAACTGCCCAATACCCGTTAAATATCAGATCGGTTCAAATCGCGGGAAAGACCGGTACAAGCGAAGTCGGGCTGCAGGACAGGTGGCATTCATGGTTTGCGGCTTACGCTCCTTATAACAGCGTAAATGACGATGAAAAAATTGTTGTTTCAGTTATTGTAGAAGCTGCTAACCCGTGGGAATGGTGGGCTCCTTACGCGTCCGCGGTAATTTTTCAGGGGTACTTCGCAAATCAGACTTATGAAGAAGCAGTGCGGACTTTGGGATTTCAGTATTTAATGCCAATTCAGGGGCGAAGAGAATGAGAATTAACAGCATATTAAAGTTGGATTATTTTTTGCTGCTTTCTGTGATCATACTATTGGTGATGGGAATTCTGTTTATCTACTCATCCGGAATAACATCTGCGGGCGTTCAGGTATCCGAGGAATATATACGGCAAATAATTTGGGCATCCATAGGATTATCAGTTGCCGTCGGGCTTGCCTTTGTCGATTACCGAAGATTTTATAATCTTTCGCTTTACATATACCTGATTTCACTACTGCCGCTTTTATATACTCTGCTTTTCGGCAGGCTTGTTCAGAACGCCACACGGTGGCTGCGAATTGGCTCTGTCGGCATTCAGGCATCGGAGTTTGTGAAAATCACCGTTATAATTCTCCTTGCACGCTATCTGGCCGATACAGAGCGAAACGAAAATTCATTCTCGCGTTTTATTGTCAGTTGTGTGATCGTTTTTATTCCAATGGGAATAGTTTTAGTACAGCCTGATCTTGGCACATCACTTGTTTATATAGCTATCCTTATGACAATGACATTTGCAGCGGGCATATCACTGCGTTATGTAGCATTTATGGTATTATGTCTCGGGCTGACAGGAGTTCTTCTTGTGCTGCCGTTCTGGCAGATTTACATTCTGCAGAAAACATTGCCCGTTATTTCATCTCTTACCAATCCAAAAATAATTATGCTAGCCGTGGCTTTTATATTGGTCATTGCCGCGATTGCCATTTTTGGTTATTTGAAATATAAAAGAAAATATTTTTACTGGCTTGGTTACAGCTCCGCAATAATTATTATTTCACTTATTACATCCTACGCAGCCAGATTAATTTTAAAAGAATATCAGATTATGCGCCTTATCGTTTTTATAGATCCCAATGTAGATCCGCGCGGTGCAGGCTGGAATATTATTCAATCCATTACAGCCATAGGAGCCGGAGGACTGACAGGCAGAGGTTATCTGCAGGGTACGCAGAGCCATTACCGCTTCCTCCCGGAACAAAGCACGGATTTTATTTTTTCAATATTTTCTGAAGAAGCGGGTTTTCTGGGCGGGCTTCTGGTGTTCGTGCTTTTCTTTGTAATTTGTCAGCGCCTGTTGGTAACCATGAAAAACACAGCCGATCCTTTCGCGAAATATATCTGCGCGGGACTTGTCGGCATGATCAGTTTTCACTTTATAATAAATGTCGGCATGACCATGGGCATTATGCCTATTACCGGTATTCCGCTGTTGTTTATGTCATACGGAGGCTCGGCAGTTCTTGCCGTAATGATAGGTATCGGCCTTAACTTAAGCATTTATATAAGAAGGCATAACCGTTAATGACGGTGAAATATATTGATCCTGTAGCGGTATTCGGCGGTTCTTTACTGGAAGTGGAAAAACCTTCCCGATATGTCGGCGGCGAAGCGGGCAGAATTACAAAAAACAATGAAGACTTTTTTCAAACTTTGATAGCCTTTCCGGATCTTTATGAAATCGGGATGGGGAATCAGGCTATGCGCATTATTTATAGCCGCATGAATAATATAAACGGTATAGTCTGCGATAGGGCCTTTGCTCCGGCTCCCGATTTTGAAAAATTGCTGTACAAAAAAAATGTCCCACTATACGGACTTGATACAGGAATTAGTTTGGCCAATCTCGATCTCCTGATGTTTACCATTGGGTATGAGCTCGGTCTAAACGGCATCTTAACAATGCTTGAAGTATCGGGTATCCCGTTACGCTGCGATGACAGGAATAGATTAAAACCGCAAGGAATTTCAGCAGAAGGCGAATCATCTTTTTTTCCGATTGTTATTGCGGGAGGGCCGGCTGTTTCAAATCCGCTTCCGTATTCGCTTTATATCGACGCTTTCTGGATAGGAGAGGCTGAAGCTGGCTTTTTTGATTTAGCCGCTGAACTGGCGCAGCTTAAAAAAAGAGGGCAGGGCAGGGCGGCTCTTCTTGAAAAAATATCCAGTCATCCGAACATGTGGGTTTACGGAAAGGAAAAAGCATCCCGCGCGATTTATTGGGGCTTTTCCGAAGACGATGAGGCGGCAAAGGTATCAATGACGTTTCCCGTTCCTAACATGAAAATTATTCATAATCACGGCGCTGTAGAAATAATGCGCGGCTGTCCAAATGGCTGCCGTTTCTGCCATGCCGGTTTCTGGTACAGACCCGCCCGGCAAAAAAGCATTGAACAAATTGTCAGTGAAGTGAATGATCTTGTAAAAGAGAGCGGCTGGCGCGAGATTAGCCTGTCTTCTCTTTCATCGGGCGACTACAACGGCGTGGAAGAGTTGGTTGAAACTCTCAATAAATTATTTTACTCATCACATGTTTCTTTCCAGATGCCATCTTTAAAAGTATCCGGCTTTTCGCTTTTGCTCCTTGAAAAAATTTCTGTTACAAGAAAAAGCGGATTAACTTTTGCCGTTGAAACTCCGCATGATTTCTGGCAGATGTCAATCAACAAGGAAGTTACCCGAGATTCAGTTTTTACGATTCTTGGCGAAGCCAAAAAACGCGGCTGGAAAACCGCAAAGTTTTATTTTATGATTGGTCTTCCCCTGAAAAGAACAGAGACCTTTAACATGCAATCAGGTGGACATGAAACAACCAGCGAGGAAGAGGAGATTGTTTCTTTCATAACAGATGTAGGCCGCAGAACACGTATGCACTTTAATATCAATGTTGGCATATTCATTCCAAAACCACATACGCCCTATCAATGGGCTTCGCAAATAGACAGCGCCGCCGCGATGGAAAAGATGCTTTATATAAAATCAAAATTAAAACCTTTGGGACACAAGGTCAGCATTTCTGATCCAGTAATTTCCAGGATAGAAGGTTTATTGAGCAGGGGAGATGAGCGCGCAGGTCTTCTGTGTGAAGAGGCATGGAGAAGCGGCAGCAGACTTGACGCATGGGATGAATTTATCGATAAGGAAAAATGGCTGCAATTGCTTGATAAAAATTGCGAAATGACAGACTGGTTTTTATCAGGAAATGAGCCGCTGCCGTGGAATGGAATTGATTCCTGTGTAACCAAAGAATATTTAAAACAGGAACTTGAAAAATCCAATAATGCTGAACGCACTCCATCATGCAGGGAAAAATGCACATTATGCGGAGTATGTAAAAATCGCGTTCCTGAAGTAAAGGAATACGGAAATGAAATAAAACCACTGAGAAATATGGATTTGGTTATACCGTACTTACAGCACAGCCTCCAGTACACTAAACAACAAAATGGTGATGCAGGCGTTTCACCGCCTCGCAAAAGTGATCCGGATATTTACAGGGTATTATTCAGTTTCAGCAAAAATGGGAACGCTGTTTTTCATGGACATTTAAGTCTTATAGAAATATTTTCCATGTCTTTTATTAGAGCTGAAATTCCTGTCATGTTTACTCAGGGTTTCAATCCGCTCGCGAAAATTGAAATCGCGTCTCCTTTATCAACCGGAGTCAGTGCAGACTGCGAAATCGCCGCAGCGGATTTTCACTCAGAAATTGACACATATATGTTCATAGAAAAATTAAATAAAAATATTCCGCAGGGAATCTCAATTAATAATGCTAAATGTTTTCTAATTCCATGCGGCAAGAAGAAATATTCGTTAACATCTTTATTGTGGGGGTTTACTTACAACAGTGCTGAAAGTATAGATTATGTTAACGCGAAACATGACAAGGTTTACAGACAAAAACGCCTTGAAAATGATTGTGTGTCATTATATGATTTTAGACGCAAAGAAGTTCTTGCCAGGAATATTGTTACAACTGATGCAGAAAACTTAGCTGTTAGTACAGAATGGGCTTCATATTTTGATGTATATAATTTTTTATATTGTTAGCTAATATATTTAATTTGATATCTTTACATGATCAAGTAAATATATGGCGGTTTACGACATTCCGCCAAAGCGAAATGTAGAGCGATAAAACCGCTCGTAATCCTGGTAGACAGAATAAACATTATGATTAGTAAAACCTACAAACAAAATCTCGCCATAAATACTCTAATTATAGACATAAACAAAACTAAAGCGCTAATAATCCGGCGCGTCAGGCAGTTTGAAAACGCCAATATGTGTAGGTTTACTGTATATTTGGGAAAAATTCGAATCAATTCCCATGGAGACAATATACATAGAAATATAGGCATAATGCTCTGACAGGCCTTCACGCACAATAACATCTGCATTACTGTCGCTTATTGCATTAATAAAATCATTTAATTCAGGCGTATTGCGAAAATAGGGATCGTCCTGCGGTTTTGGATTAATAAGTAAACCGCTGGGCCTGTAAGACCTGCGCAGACGGACTTCATGATCATTATAGACTGTTGCAGGATATTCATAATCAATCTCCGGAAATGTGATTTCCAGTTTTCCGCCTCTTTCAGATAAAACGGTATTACTGATGTCTATTCCAGCTTCAGGAAGCAGTTCAAATTCCAGTTCAAAATAATCGCGAAAAGTGCTTGCTGAAGGAAGCGATGAAGATGTGGGGTCGGTAATATATAAAAATCTGTTATAATCACTTGTCAGATCCGGGCTGATAACAGATAGATTATTCATTATATCTACACTCGGTATATGATTACCGCTTATGTATATTCTGTATAAAATACTGTAATTGGAGAAATAATAAAACCTTCCTGTATTCACTGGAGGAACAATAATTTCCACAATATTGCCCATTGTTACTGTGATATTTCTCTCATCAACCTGTTCAAGATAATAATATTCGTCAATGCCGCATGAAAAAAATATTAATAAAAAAGCTGCTGTTAAAAAAAATGTCGTCCGGAAAATCCGCTCTTTTTTATGCCGCTTTTTTATTTTTTTCATCTAATCTCAAGAGCCGTGATGCGGCTTTGCGCCAGATTAGACCATACAGTGATATGTGACCAGTTAATCATTACAGCGCGGTATGCTTCAATCGCGGCGGGAATATTGTTAAGGCTTTCGTTTATCCTGCCTATTGAAAATTGCGCGCGGGGAGCCGCAGGGAAATCAAATTTATGCGCAATGCAGTTTCTCAACAATTCAATGGCTTCTTCCAGTTTTCCCTGCTCTTCCGCGGCAACCGCCGCATTGAATAATGCAACAGGTCCCAGATAGGTTTTAGCGCCTGCCCTGGCGGCATTACGCCACGCGCTTTCAGCTTCCGCCCACTCTTTCCTGTCGGTGTGAATCTGAGCGATGCTTGACCATGCTTTACCGCCTGCGAAACCTGATTTATTTTTTGCAAATGCATTTAAGTCCGCAAGAAGTGCTTCTGCGTCCCCTGTTCCAGACTCTTCATTAATTTCCGTTTTTAGTTCTGATAATCTTTTATCCAGTTCTTCCAGATCCGCAATTGCTTTCCTGTTGAAATAATCATTCAGGGAAAAGAACGCGATTGTTCCTGCGATACCTACCGCCAGGATAATTACTGCTGTTAAAATTCCCTTTCTGTTTCTCTGAACAAAATCGTTTATCTTATCCGTTAATTTATCATTTTGATTTGATTGTGCGCCGCGGGAAGTTCCGCTGGAAGTATCGTTGTTTTGCATTATTGCTCCTTTGGATTTATTATATTTAATTCTTTTACTAATCTTGACAAATAAGTGCGCTGTATGGCAAGTGCCCTGGCTGCCTCTGTCTGATTCCAGTCATTTTCTTCAAGCACCTTGCGAATAAAACTGCCTTTAAAAACATTTATGGCTATTTTCAGATTTCGATCCATGGCTTCCTCTTCCTGCATTTCTCCGGATTTCAGGAACAGATCTTCGGGTCCAATCCATTTGTTCTTGCCGATAACGCAGGCGCGTTCAATGCAATTCTGAAGTTCGCGGACATTGCCAGGCCAGGAATAAGACAGCATTACCTGAAGCGCATCCTGGGAAAAACCCGAGAACTGTTTTTTGGTTTCACGCATGAAGTTACCAAGAAAGAAATGCGCAAGCTCGGGAATATCTTCAAGACGCTGGCGCAGCGGCGGAATATAGATCGGGAGCACATTGAGCCTGTAATATAAATCGCTTCTAAACTGGCCTTTTTCCACCTGCTCTTCAAGGTCTTTATTTGTCGCCGCAATTATGCGCACATTTACAGATACTGTTGAATCTGAACCAACCTTTTCAAATTTTCTTTCCTGAATAACCCGTAATATTTTAGCCTGCAGGGATAAAGGCAAATCGCCTATTTCATCCAGAAAGATTGTGCCGTTATCCGCCATTTCAAAACGTCCCTGCCTGTTTGAAACAGCGTTTGTAAACGCTCCCTTTACATGACCGAACAGCTCGCTTTCCAAAAGCCCTTCAGGCAAGGCGGCGCAGTTTACCCTGATAAACGTAGCTTTCGAGCGTTTACTGCGCAGGTGTATCTGCTCCGCGAAAAGTTCCTTCCCTACCCCGCTCTCCCCCAGAAGCAGAACAGAAGAATCTGTTTTTGCAACCCTTTCAATCATCTCCAATTTTTCCAGAATTGCGGGGCTCTTTGTAATTATTGTATGATACCCATGATCTGTATTTAGCTGGTTCTGCAGCAATTGAATTTCACTGTTAGCTTCTTCAATATGTTTGGCGTTTACAACTGCCAAAGTCGCCTGATTTGCGAAAATTTCAAGCCATTCAAGATCTTCCTGGGAAAAACCAGGTTCTGAAATTTTATTTATTACTTCAAGAATGCCAATACATTTATCCTTGATCCTCATGGGAACTGCCATCATTGTTTTTGATTTATAATTTATTTCTTCTCCGATATTGCTTAAATGGCGTTTGTCATTTGCCAGATCATTTATTATCAGCGATTTATTATGCAGCGCAACCCAGCCGGCAATCCCTTCTCCGAGTTTCACTGTATACTTTTTCACTTCAGTCGCCTTTGAACCAAGTGCAACCTCAAAGTAAAGTTCCTGTTTATCCTTATCCATCAGCATAAGACATGAAGCTTCAGCTTCTGAGAGCTTTGTAGCCGATTCCATAATTTGCAGAAGAAGATTATGAACGCTTTCATAATTTGAATTTATCAGAGAATTAATCTCGATTAGAGTATGAAATTTTGTGACATCAATCTTAGACAGCATGTGATTCCTGCCTAGGTTTTTTTATTATCCTCAGAATCACCTGATTGTGTATTTTTGGATTTGAGGACAGAACCCAGAGTATAGGTGGAATCTGAAGATCCTTCGTTATCGTATCCTGTCATATAACGGGATATTTCTTCTCTTTGCACCTTCTTCTGATAATCACGAATGGAAAAAGCGACTTTTTGTTTGTCGCTTTGAATTTCAAGCACAATCGCCTTTACCTTATCGCCAACCTTGAATTTTTTCAGCGCTTCTTCCGGATCTTCATCACGGTTTTCAACAAGATTGGTTTTATGGATTAGTCCTTCAATGCCGCCGGGAACGCGGAGGAAAATACCGAAATCCGTAACAGACGCAACCTCTCCCTCTACCGGAGAGCCGCTTCTGTAGTTTTCGCAGAAATTCTTCCATGGATCTTCTGATAACTGTTTAATACCAAGCTTGATATTCCTGTTTCCGGCGTCAACAGAAATTACCATTACTTCTATTTCCTGTCCGGTTGAAAGATCGTTTCCGGAATTTTTTCCCTTTTTGGTCCAGGACATATCGTCAACATGCAGGAAACCGTCTATGCCTTCTTCCAGTTCAATAAAAGCGCCGGCATTGGTAATTTTTACTACCTTACGTTTTATCCTTGAACCTACCTGGTATTTTTCTTCGATGGTTTCCCATGGATTATCATGCACCTGTTTCAGTCCCAGAGACACTCTTCCTGCCTGGAGATCATAACCCAGGATCATGCATTCAACAACATCGCCGGGTTTTAACTGATCCTGAGGTTTGTGAATTTTCTTTACCCAGGAAAATTCAGAAATATGGGCAAGTCCTTCGATACCCTCTTCAAGTTCGATGAACGCTCCAAAATCGGTAAGTTTTGTGACTTTTCCCTTTACAATGTCATTGACATGGTATTTTTCTTCAAAATGAATCCAGGGATCATCTGAATAATGTTTAAGCGAAAGGTTAATCCGTTTTTCCTGGCGATCTATACGGATAACTTTCAGACCGATTTCCTGGCCTTTTTTTACAAAATCTTTCGGGCGGGTAACATGGCCCCAGCTCATGTCATTTATGTGCAGTAATCCGTCGAATCCGCCAAGATCGATAAACGCGCCGAATGATGTAAAACTTTTTACAATGCCTGTAATATCAGATCCGACAGGAGTGTTTTCAAAGAAGTCATTGCGCTTGCGTTCAAGTTCTTCTTCCATGCACTTTCGCCTGTTTACTACAATATTAATTTTTCCGTCGGAGTAAAGACGTTCCACATAAGCGCGTATTTTCATGTTAAGAATTTTTTCGGGTTTTTCAATTTTTTGAATATCAGACTGACTTACGGGAAGAAATGCGTGAACGCCTGCGCCAAGATTAACATCAAATCCGCCTTTTACCTGTTTTTCAACAGTTCCTTCAATTGGCTGATGCTCCTGATGAGCCTGTCTGAGATTTTTCCAGAAAATCTTAGCGTCCGCTTTCTGCTTGGAAACAATTACTTCGCCGTGTTTGTTTTCCTTCGCGATGAGGATTACCGGCACAACATCACCGACTTTTGGAATATCGGTAAATTCCGCTATTGAAATTTTGCCTTCCGATTTATAACCAACATCGATAAATACCTGTTCCGGAGTAACCTGAATAACCTTACCTTCGACAAGCTGACCTTCTTCAAGCTGTTCGATTGATTTTAGGTATTCTTCCTGTAATTGAGTTTGAATGTTCTCGTCATCTTTTACCGGACTAGTGTCCGTCGGACTTGTGTCCGTGCGCACTTCCCTCTCTGCCATTTTCTTTTTTGTCCTCTTAGTATTAGTCTTAATCTCCTCTTTCAATGTCTCATAAACTTGGATAATCGTCAAGCCCGATGTATCTAAATATTGAACTCCTTTTGTGATTTTTAAACTTCCCTCTGTTTTATTTTTGTCGATTTCATCGCGTTCCATAATAGCTTTTTTTATTTCTTCCAGTCCAAGATTGGATGTTCCCTGGGTAAAACGCCGTAAAGCCCTGGAATCGGCCGAAGCGTCAAGATAAAAACGGTACGGTGTATCAGGAAAAACAACAGTGGTCATGTCCCTGCCCTCTACCACTATATTGCGCCCCTGCGCGAGTGAACGTATTAGGTCATTAACAATATGTCTGACCGGAACAATGGCAGAAAGCGGTGATGAATATTTGTCTATTTCGTCTGTATGCAGGTGTTCTGTGACATTTACTCCATCAAGAAAAACCTGGTCTTTTTGATAAAAAATATTTATATTCTTAGCATAATTTATTACTTTTTCACTATCCTGTGTGTCTATTTTAACCTGTAAACATCCGTAGGTAATCGCACGATACAGTTTTCCGGAGTTTATGTATGTAAACCCAGTTCCTTTTTCATCTTTTAATTTTTCCGCGAGCAGTTTAGCAATGGTGCTTTTCCCGGATCCGGCGGGACCGTCAATCGCTATTACCATAAATTTCTCCAATTCCAGGTTCTCATTCCAGTTTCACCGTTTTTCAATGAATCAAGTTCTCTATCGGTTAAATGGCGTGATGCTCCCTGTGCCATATCTCCAAGAATAACAGGGCCGATTCGAACCCTGCACAGCTTTACCGCATGCAGATGAAAATGGGAAAAAACACGGCGTATTTCACGGTTTTTACCCTCAATCAAAACAATTCGAATGCTTTTGCGGCCGGTTCTTTCAGCGGATTTAGCCCTGTAATGAATATCTTCGATTGTAATCCCCTTGTTAAAAGCTTCAACAGCGATATCCGGAATGGGACCTGCCGCTTCTACCAAATATTCTTTTTCCAATCCGCATGACGGATGCCCTAAACGGGAAGCGAATTTTCCGTCATTGGTAAAGAAAATGAGACCGCATGATAAAAAATCAAGTCTGCCTACATTATACAGCCGTTCAGTTGTTTTTGGGAGAAGGCTAAGCGCAAGGGGGCGTCCCTGCGGATCGCTTGAACTGCAAATATAACCTTCAGGTTTATTCAGCGCCAAATAAAGCAATCGATTTTCTGTCTGAACAGGTTCTCCGTCAAGAAGGACTGCGTCGTTCTCCTCTACTTTATACCCTGCTGTGGTAATTGTTATTCCGTTTACTGAAACCCTGCCATGGGCTATTATTTCTTCTGCCGCCCTTCTTGAGGCAACTCCGGCATGGGATAGATAAACCTGCAGCCTAATACTATTCACCCTCCAATTCAAATTTTTCTATATCGCCTTCACTCAATTTTGGCAGATCGGCGATGGAATTAAGTCGGAAAAGTTTCAGAAAATCTTTAGTGGTGCCGTACATAACAGGTCTGCCGGGAATGTCTTTTTTCCCCGCTTCATGTATTAGTTTCTTTTCAAGGAGCAGGCGTATCATATTATCCGCAGATACTCCGCGGATTTTTTCAATTTCCGCGCGGGTAATTGGCTGCGAGTATGCGACAATCGCGAGCGTTTCCATTGCCGCGCGTGAAATTTTCCCTTCGCTCTTTTTACCGTAGTATTCTTTTAAATTTTCCCAATACACGCGTTTGGCGGTAATCATAATCCCGCCGCCTATTTGAGACAGCTCAATGCCGCAATCCGCGGCTGACGCATACCGTTCGCCCAGATTATCCAGCGCGAGTTTAACTATTTCTTTTGACAGACCGCTTTTCTTTGCGATACCGCCTTGGTCTATTGGGTCCGATTCTAGATAGAGAACCGCTTCAACAAGCGCTGTTTCTTTTTCAAGATTTTCTGTCACAAAATACTCCCTATATGGATAGTGGCGCAGTCAGTAATTGTACTGGAAGCTTCGCTGTAAGTACAGGAGTCACTAGCCGCTTTCACTTGGTCGTATAAGAATATCACCAAAGAGACGGTTTTGAAAGATGATAATCATGCGCAGTTTAGCCGCTTCAAGGACAGCAAGAAAAGCGCAGACAACATCAAGTGATCCCGGGTGGGTTATAAGTTCTGTAAATCTGCATTCACCCCTGTTTTCAAGAAATTCCATAAGCAAAGTGGTTTTTTCATTTACGCTGACTTCTTCATAGAGATCGATTATCCGCTCTGCCGGTAAATTTATGGTTAAGGATGAAAATGTTTTTAACAGGTCCCATATATCGACCTTCTCCCAAATATCGTCATCAGTAAATGGTAAATTATGCTGAAGCCTGCGCCGTTCGATTACCCATTCATTTTCTTTTTCTTTTTCTTCCATCAGCTCGGAAAGTTTTTTATATTTCTGATATTCGATCAGCCGTTCGACAAGTTCCGCTCTGGGATCTTCATCCGTGTCTTCCATTTCTACAGGCAGCAAAGTGCGGCTTTTAATATAAAGCAAGGTTGCCGCCATCGACTGGAAACCTGTAATATCTTCCAGATCCAGAATTTCCGCCTGACTGAGGTACTCAATGTACTGTTCGGTGATCTGGGCAATAGGAATATCATAAATGTTTATTTCATTTTTTTTTATCATGTAGAGAAGAAGATCCAGCGGACCTTCAAATTCACTTAGCTTGAAACTGTGCGCCGCCGCGTAGGATTTAGATTCCATAAAAGACACCGGCCTTGTTAATTCCCCCACCATAAGGATACGCCCAGAACAAACGTGCTTGTGTAATGCTTTTCATCATAAAAAGATCCACGGTATTTCATGCCTAAAACATAATTTTTGTTTGGAATATGAAACTGAATGCCAATATCATAAGACAGGGTAAACCATTCGGCGAATATCCCGTTTAACGCGCCAAAGTTGCCAAAATCAAATAATACATCTGAAAATATTTTTATACTCTGGTTAGCAGGCCAAATAATGCCGGCTACAGGGGAGACTGACCATGAAAAAAAATCTCCATCGCCGATTTTGTAATCATCCGGAAACATGAGGCCAATGTTAGCTGAAACCCCAAGCGTTATAAACGGAAATATTGGAACGAAAGCCTCAACTTCTAAACCGCCGCCGTAAATTTCACCGGGTTCAAATTTAAAGAAAACATTTGTGCCCAGAAATGATCTGTGCGCATGATCAATCCTTTGTTCCTTTGCTGCATCGAAAGCGCTTCCGGTTTTACTGGCTCTTTCATTTCTGGCCGTATCTCTTGCCATTCTTTGTTCAGCCTGCACTGCCGCTTTTTGCTGCCTTTGCAGTTCATTCCTGCCTTCTGCGGTAAGGATAACTCCCAGTCCCTTAAGCAGTTCATCTGTCGCTTCGTATACCAATGAAGTGATGCTGCCGTCTTTCATGAAGGTGGCAACACGTAATCCTTCATTAGATTCTGTTATGGACAGATGCAGCCTGTAACGGTCTGCGGAAAGGCTTTGTATTGTGCCGAAAAGCATATATTGGGCGTTTACCAGAGCTCCAATTCTGATATAATCCTCATCACTAAATCTGCCGCTGGATGCGGCATCCTGTTCAGCTATTATTCTTTCAAGATATTGCTGATCAATTAATCTAATCGCAGAAAATCTGTTAAAATTATTATTTAACATGCTCTGGATATATGTTAACTGATCCCCCGATACATTCCCCTGCGGCTGAGGTTCATAAATTGCAAGCCTAATGTTTCTTCCGCCGTCTCCGCTGTAGTACTGCTGTGTAAAACATGGCGTTAGGGCCGTGATTACCAACAGAAACAGTAATAAATATTGCACAAAATTTTTCATTCTGAGATTATGTTATAATTTTAACAGAAAGTCAAGATAACAATTTATGTTTGTCCATAAAACCTTATGCTTTATGGACAAACACTGAATTAAGATAATATTTTTTAATTATACAAAAGATGCGAATATGCAACTGCCATTAAAATAATGCGTCTTCTCCTGCAGCTGTCTTTTTTGGACGGCCGCGGGGCGCGGAGGCAGTTTCATAAACAGGCGCTTTTTCCGCTACCGCTGCGGATACCGGGGTTTTTGCTGTAATACCCTGCGCAGTCTGTTTTAAATCAGGCATTTCTACGCTTGTCCTGGCTGCGGCATTCTTTGCCTGCGGAAACTCTCTTCCGGGGAAAATAATTGCCTTTAATTTTTTTTCAAGGTCTTTGGAGAAATCAGGATGCTGCTCAAGATACTCACGGGTATTGTCCCTGCCCTGCCCTATTTTTTCATCATTGTAGGAATACCATGCGCCGCTTTTCTTTATCAGCTCGTTCTTTACCGCGCAGTCCAAAAGGCTGCCTGACGCTGAAATTCCCTTACCGAACATTAACTCAATTTCTGTTTTTCTGAAAGGAGGCGCGACTTTATTTTTTACAACCTTAACGCGCACCCTGTTGCCAATAGCATCAACATCCTTGCTCACTTCGATTGTCTCAGTTTTTCGCACTTCCAGCCTGACCGATGAATAGAATTTAAGCGCGTTGCCGCCGGTTGTCGTTTCGGGGTTTCCGAAGAAGACTCCAATCTTCATGCGAATCTGATTAATAAAAATTAATATTGTACGCGATTTACCGATTGTCGCTGTAAGTTTTCTCAATGCCTGGCTCATTAAACGCGCCTGAGCGCCCATTTGAGCGTCACCCATCTCGCCTTCAATTTCCGCCTGAGGGGTAAGGGCCGCGACGGAGTCTACAACAATGACGTCGACAGCGCCGGAACGGACAAGGCTTTCTGTAATTTCCATTGCCTGTTCACCGTTATCAGGCTGCGATACCCATAATTCGTCTATGTTAACCCCAAGATTTTTAGCGTAAACAGGATCGAGGGCATGTTCCGCGTCAATAAAGGCGGCGTTTCCTCCTAATTTTTGGGCTTCGGCTATCGCGTGCAGGGCAAGCGTAGTTTTTCCCGAAGACTCAGGGCCGTATATTTCGATTATACGCCCCCTGGGATAGCCTCCGATTCCCAATGCCTCATCAAGAAGTATTGAGCCTGAAGGCACTACTTCAATACCGGAAGCGGCATTATGCTCTCCCAGTTTAATTAATGATCCCGCGCCAAATTGTTTTTCAATCTGAAGACGGGCTGCTTCCAGGGCTTTCGCTTTTTCCTCGCTTGACGCGTTAGGATTGCCCCTGGTCTTTTCTGAATCATTAGATTTTGCCATGATTATCTCCTCCCCCTATATATGGCGCGTGTATGTTTAGCGCTTTACTTTAATAAAATTATTCTATCATATTAAAAAAAAAATTGCTATAGGATACTACAAGTTTGTCAAGTATTTTTTAATGATCATTTAAAATAGTATAATCAGTCAGGAAAATTTATATATAAATAAATAAGGAGTGACTTAATATGACAAATACCTATATTCTGCTTATTATCGCGTTAATCCTGCTGGTAACAAAAGCCTTTTCCATCACAATGAAAAGCATCCATATGCCGCAGGTAATTGGCGCGCTTATTGCGGGAGTTTTATTAGGTCCTGCTGTTTTAAAATTGGTTGAGCCGAATGAAACAATTAGTACAATCGCGGAGTTTGGAGTTATTTTTTTGCTTTTTTCCGCCGGAATGGAAACCGATTTCAGGCAGCTTAAAGGCATGTTAAAACCATCGCTTTTAATCTCCATTTTCGGCATAATCGCTGCACTGGGCGGCGGATTTGCCCTGGCTCTTGTATTCAGTAAAATGCTGGGGCTTTCGGTATTTCAATGTTTCTTCATCGGCGTTGTTTTTGCGTCAATGTCAACGAGCATCATGGTTGAGGCTCTATCTGAAATGGGGAAATTAAAAACCAAAACAGGAACAGCCCTGTTGGGAGCGTCTGTTTTTGATGACATTCTGGTTATTATCGTTCTGGCTGTAACAATGGGCATAGGCTCAAACGGTTTATCCTTTCTTTCTCTGGGGATAATTCTATTGAAAATCATCGCTTTCTTTGTGTTTGCCATTGGAGCAGGCATTCTTGTCAATAAAATTTTTAATTGGGCTTATGCAAGAAAAGGCGAAAGAAGAAGGTTTACGGTTTTTGCGATAGCCTATTGTTTCCTTATGGCGTATCTTGCCGAACTTTTTGGACTGGCAGACATAACAGGAGCATATATCGCGGGTGTCGCTTTTTGCAGTACTAGATGCGTTGAATATCTTGAAACAAAAACTCACTGGCTATCCTATATGTTTTTTACTCCAATATTCCTTGCGAATATCGGCATACACACATCGTTTGACGGCATGACAGGCAATTTAATTATATTCACGCTTTTACTGGTCATAATATCGATATTATCAAAATTGATCGGCTGCGGATTAGGCGCAAAATTATGCAATTTTACAAACAGGGAAAGTTTACAGGTCGGCTTTGGCATGATCCCGCGAGGCGAAGTTTCATTCATTGTCGCTTCCAAAGGTATGGCATTGGGATATTTAAGCTCAATCATGTATCCAAGTATAATAGTTGTTGTGCTTATTACGGTTCTTATTACGCCATTGCTGTTAAATGCAGCATATCCCAAGAGCGCAGAAACGTAGTATCTGTCTGTCGCTGTTTTCTCCTGTACTTAATTACCCGCAAGCCATGAATCAATGAGTACGCGCGACAGCGAGCCATGTCCCGGGAGTTCAGGCAGATTATCTTTTTCGAACCAGGCGGCGTCTTCAATCTCTATTCCGTCAGGTTTGATTGTCCCCGATAAATAATGCGCTTTAAATCCCAGCATCAGTGAATTGGGGAAAGGCCAGGCCTGAGATTTAAAATAAACAATATTACAAACCTCTATATTTATTTCTTCGCGGATTTCCCGGGCTACGGTTTTTTCAAGCGATTCTCCTGCTTCGTTAAAGCCTGATATATGGCTATATACTTTTGTTTTAAATCTTTTGTTATGCGCAAGAAGGATTCTGTTTCTGTCATCAGTAATTAAAACAATAACAGCGGGGCAAATTCTTGGAAACTCCATTCTTCCGCAGACAGGGCACAGGCAATGCGTTTCTCCGTAAATAAAGTCATTTTTAGCACCGCATGTTCCGCAGAAGCGGGATTCGCTTCGCCACTGTACAATGTGGCAGGCGCGGATGATCCTGTCGATATTAAAATTTCCCGCGGCGCTGGCGGCAAGAAGCTGGCGAACAGGAATTTTTTTCCAGTTATCCTGAAGCGGCGTTTCAGGAAGGATGGACACAACATTAATCATCTCATGGACATTTTCATCAATTGCGGAAATATTAAATATTTCTGGATTAATAAAATTATTGGATAAATCCGGAGAAAGACCTGAATATATTTGGGAATCCGGAATATCCTGCGGAAGGAGCAGCGCATCACCCTGGAAGAAAAAAGAACGATTATTCAAAATATCCCTCTTTTTAAATCGTACTTGAAAAATTGAATGGTTTCAATATAATTAAATTTCATTGATATAATCTCATACACAGAGAGGTTGGCATGAATAAAAATAACTATCTTGAAATGCTGCCATTAAGCGGTATCGCCAAATACGCGAAAGGACAGCCTAAAGACGGCGTTCCTTTCTTCGGCCATCCAAGAGCACATCCTTCAGAAAAAAATAAACTGATACTTGTAAATGATCCTTTAGGGCCAAATCCCGCTGTTCTGGAATTTTTATTTGAAGATGTGATGTTTGTTGAGGAAATACCTTCCGCTGTAACAGAATCTGGAGAAGGAGTGCCAATGGTAAAAATATGGATTCGCCGCGGCGCGGTTGGCATGATTCTTGAGCCTTTTGAAGTGGACGATAATACGCAATTCGCCGCGAAGGTTCATGTAAAAAACATGAGCCAGGCTTCCTAATGACAGATACCTGCGACTACTCTGATTTTTCGCAGATGGGTACAGCGGCTGAAATTCCGGTTTACGCTGATGAAAACGATGGAATTGTTAGCTGCAAACTCTGTCATAACAATTGCGTTATAAAAAACGGCAGATTTGGATCCTGCGGCGTCCGCGGTAACAAATCCGGCAGGGCTATAATTCCTTTTTACGGATTTATATCTTCACTTGCGGTTGATCCAATAGAAAAAAAACCTCTCTATCACTTTAAACCAGGTTCACAAATACTTTCGCTTGGGTTTACCGGTTGTAACCTCCACTGTCCTTTTTGTCAGAACTGGCGCATCTCCCAAAAAACGGATATTCAGGGCAGATATATGAAACCCGGCGAAATAATTTCCTCGGCGCTCAAATATGACACTTCTTCCATCGCTTATACATATTCCGAGCCTCTGGTACACATTGAGTTCCTTCTTGATTGCATGGCGCTTGCGCGAAGACATGGTATCGCCAATGTGCTTGTTACCAACGGCTGCATCAATCAACATGCGGCCAAAGAACTTTTAAAACTTACAGATGCCGCCAATGTGGATTTAAAATCGTTTTCTGATGATACTTACAAACAATTACTTGGCGGCGATTTACAGACTACACTTAATTATATTAAACTGTGTTACATAATGAATGTTCATCTGGAAATTACCACGCTTGTTGTGCCGCAGTTAAATGATTCCAGTAGGGAATTATCAGAAATCGCAGACTTTATAGTTTCTTTGGATAAGAAAAAAATACCATGGCATTTATCAGCCTATCATCCTGAATACCGCTGGAACGCTCCGCCTACTGAAAGCGGTTTCCTGCTCAATAGCGCCAAGGAAGCGCGGAAGAAACTTATGTATGTTTATACCGGCAATATCAGCGCGGTCAATGATACCAGTTGTGAAAATTGCGGTGAAATCCTTGTCAGGCGAAACGGCTACCGTGTTAATGTTTTTGGAGAAGTTTCCATGCAGGATACAGAGAATAAAAAAAATGAAAACATATCATTTCCCCTTCTGCCAGGCGCAAGGTACAAATGCGGAAAATGCGGAAAAATGTCTGGAATTATTTGTTAAAAAACAAATCAGTTACCTGATCATCGGGAAGCATATTTTTAATAAATAATTCTTCAAGCGAGCTGATGTTTTTTATATCATTATTATCAATAACTTCACCTTCATTCAGCAGGACAAATTTGTCTATAAAATTATCAAGGAACTCTATAACATGACTTGAAAAAAGCACCGTAACATTTTTACTTTTATAGTATTTCAGCAGATTTTTAATTTTTATATTGGAAACTATATCAAGACCGTCATTTGGTTCATCCCAAATAATGGTATCAATGCCGCCTATCAGACTGATGACAATTTGCACTTTCTTTTTCATTCCTGTTGAACATTCCCGGAATCTTTTATTTAAATATTTATCAACTTCAAAATACTTTATCAGCGCTTCTGTTTCATTGAGCAGTTTATTTTTACCGGTTTTCAAGATTGTCGCAAGTTCAATATTCTCGGAACATGATAACATTGGATACAAATATTCATCACTTGGCAAAAAGGCTATTTTTCTGCGAATTGAGACAAAATCTTTTTCATTGGTTGTTTTAATGTCATTGTGTAACACAAATCCCGATGTTGCAGTATATAAACCTTCGATACAGTTCAATAGCGTGGTTTTTCCCGCTCCGTTATAACCTATAATGCCGTAAATGAATCCGGGAAGAAACTGAAGATTAATATTTTTTATACCCGAACCGGAATTGAATGTTTTGGAAAGGTTTTCACAGAGTATCATAATAAAAACCACTCCCTGTATTCATTTTTTGCTTTCGCAAATGCAAAAACAAGCGGTATTATAAGCGCTATTAAAAATGGAGACGTTAAAGAGCTAATCCATACAGTAAAGGCCAGTAAAAGAATCATAATAATTGATTTTAACAGTATATTTGTTATTGTAAACGCCATAAATATTGATATCATAAACAAAATTAAAATACAAAATATATATTTAAACATAAGTGCGGCACTTACAGTAAAGCCAAAATAAATAAAAACAGCAAATAACCAGCAATAGATTCCGGCAAGGAATAAAATGGTCCTTTTAACATGATATTTTAAATCATTCGCGGACAATATGGCGTGGAATTTCCGGTTTATATTTCGTATTGAATCTATTATTCCAATAAATCCCAGACCGAATATGATTGTTAACAGCATAAAAAAATGAGTCTGCGTTTTTAAATCATTATCAAATGCGGAATTTTTCGAGAATTCATTTACAAGAATTAAGAACATGGTTATACATAAAACCGTCATAGCGGAAAAATCTGAAGTCAGATAATCATATATTATGCTTTTTATTTTTGGATTAATTTTCAATATTTTTTCTGTATTATTTTTAATTTTAATATTTATATATATATTTTTTAGATACATTATCAGAAAAGAAATAAATACAGAAAATACTGTTATACAGATTAATGTAATACTATTTATATTATAGGCGAAGATATTAATAATTATTAAAAATAAATTATTTAATAAGGCCCTTTTAATAAAAAACATTATACAAATATGTTTATTGCTGTTTTTACTTTTAGAATATGCCAGTAATACCGGAGTTACATTATATCTTTTTAATGAATTCAACACAGAAATTAAGACAAAAAATAAAATAATAAGATATAATGTCCATGAATCAGGATTTAATACGATATGATTATTTACGAATGCATATAAAAATGCTCCTGTAAATATTACAGTAAAAATGATTATAACGGGAGATACTTTTAATAAACTTATAAATTTTTTTGCGGCTATTTTTACCCAAAAAAACAATAAAATCACTTTTAAAATTATATTTTAAACAAATAATTAAGTGAAGATACCTTGCCGCGATAAGAAGGGCATGAACTTTCGCAGCCTATTGCTCCCCTGCCCTGCTTTATGCTATAATTTAGTGTGTCGTCTACATCCAAACAGCCTGAACCTCGACAGGGACTAAAGAGCGAAGATTCTCTTCCGGAAAAACAACCGCGCCTGAAAAAAGATGGTTCCCATCCTGATTTTTTCGACAGAGTCCAGGCAGTCACTGAAACTTACCTTACCCGCCGCAGAAGGATTCACCGTATAAAAAAAGAAAAGCGAAAGGCTAAAAATCCAATAATAGATTGGATAGAAGCTTTTTTATGGGCTGCCGGTATGGTGTTATTGATTAATCAGTATCTGGTGCAGGCTTACAGGATTCCTTCAGGTTCAATGATCGACTCTCTTAATATCGGCGACCATGTTTTTGTCAATAAAATCGTGTTTGGGCCTGAATTGCTCCCCGGTATTCTGAAAGTGCCAAGCCCAATAAAGCCTATAAGAAACGATATTATCATTTTTGAAAATCCATCATATATTTCCAAAGGCCCTGTTTTTGACATTGCTCAGCGTATTATCTATATGCTTACCCTTTCATTGGTTGATATTGACAGGGATGTCTCAGGAGAGCCAAGGGTTCATTTTCTTATAAAACGCGCAGCAGGAACGGCAGGCGACCGTTTCATTACAGAGAACGGCGATATGAAGATTCTATTTTCCGGAGAAGACCGCTGGGTGGAAGAAAATCAATATTTTACATCCCGCAGCTGGAATCATAATATCAGCCGTATAATGCAGCAAAATCAATACCCCGCGCTTGTCGCGGCAGGACAGGCCGCAGCATTATCGGACATAGGTTTGAACGCTCCCGAGAAACTAATAAATGAAGCGCAGAACACCGGAAATCTGAAAGCGCCCGATTATCTTGCCCATGAGAAGGCAAGGCTTGAAACGCTCAGAAAAACATCTCCGCATGAAAAGCGTTATGCCGCGCTTCTTGCCCGGCATACTCTTGGCTGGTATGTGCCCGAAGGACGGGTTTTCCCTTTGGGAGATAATCGCGATAATTCTAGAGACGGGCGGTATTTTGGGCCTGTCAAAGTATCAAGAGTGCTTGGCAAGGGAATGATAATTTACTGGCCCTTGGGGCGGATAGGAAAAATAATTTAAGGTTTTTTATGGATAAAAACAGTTATGATAAAAGAAGAAAGTACTCTTTCAAGGAACAAAAGAAACACCGTCACCGGTTTGTAAAATTTATTTTAATTTTTTTGGCTTTATACATATTATACAATTGCCTGGTAACATTTTTTATTTCTGTCTGGGTATTGGACAATGATAACATGCAGAATGGACTCGCTGCAGGTGACAGGATCATTTTTACATCCTTTACGCTGCCGGGAAAAATAACAGGAAAAAGTGATTCACTTCCGTATAAACGCGGAAGCATTGTATTGATAGACATGGGAGATACAAAGGAGCGGAATGTTCCATTAAAGATTGTTGACGGCATTGTAAGGTTTTTTACCGCGCAGCGAATCAGTATTTTTTCAAATTCGATAGTAGAACAATATTACATCAAACGGGTAATCGCTCTTCCCGGCGATGAAGTCTATATGGAGAATTATGTATTCAGGGTAAAACCTGCCGGCGGTTCATTCAGCCTTACAGAATTTGAGCTTTCTGAAAAACCGTATCATCCGATGATTCCCCAAACGCCCGCGCTCTGGAATGAATCAATACCTTTTTCAGGCAGCATGGATCCAATAATTCTTGGTCCTGACGAATGTTTTGTTGTTGCAGATGATCGCAGCAATACTAATGATTCCCGCACATGGGGACCGGTTTCATCATCGTTGATTACTGCCACAGCGATTCTGCGCTTCTGGCCGATTGTAAAAATTTCCCTTTTATAACAAGTGCGGCAATCATGTTTTTCCCTTTATATACATATTCCTTTTTGTTCCTCATTCTGCGATTATTGTGATTTTTATTCTGTCATCGCGGAAAAAAAATGCGATTCTGTTCTGGATAAATTTGTCAAACAGGTCATTGAAGATATCAGGTGTCAATTTGAGTATTTCAATGTAAAGGAAATTGTTACAGCGTACATAGGCGGGGGAACCCCGTCAGTGTTAGGTGCAAAACGTTTCCTGATGCTGCTTGAAGCGTTAAAATCTTTTTCATGTTTCGCGCCTGCGGAATTTACAACAGAAGCAAACCCAGAATCAACTGATGAAGAATTTTTATCAGCCTGTATTGAAGGAGGCATAAATAGAATCAGTCTCGGCGTGCAGAGTTTTCATGAACCATCACGGAAAGCGGTTAACCGTATCGGGCAGGCTGACATGCTGGAAAAATGCCTTACCATGGTTTCGCATTTATTCCCGGACGCATTTTCCGCCGATCTTATCGCAGGTTTTCCGTATCAGAGTAAAAAAAATATACTGGAAGATATTAAAAGGCTTCTTGATTATAAACCCGCGCATGTTTCATTTTACAGTCTGTCTGTTGAAGACGGAACGCCTCTGGAAGAAAATTTGAAATCAAAACAACTGTCAGTACCGTTATGCGAAGAAGCGGACTTGATGTGGCTCGCGGGGAAGAACGCGCTGGAAAAAGCCGGTTATGAACATTATGAGGTTTCCAGTTTCGCGCTGCCAGGCAGACAATGCCTTCACAATTTACGCTACTGGCACATGGATAGCTGGCTAGGCGCGGGTCCTGCCGCATCCGGCACGTTAATTGACGAAGAAACAGGAACCGCCAAACGCTTTACATATAAGTCTGATATTGAAGGCTATATTAATACCGGAAGAACGAAAAAACCTGAAAGAACAGATTATCTAAAACTGACAACTTTTGAAGAACTGGATAAAAAATCATTAATAAAAGAAAGCATGCTTATGGGGTTTCGTAGCCGCGGCGGCATTGACAGGGAAAAATTCAGACGCCGGTTTGGCATGGGAATTGAGGACTGTATTCCGCAGACGCTTAAACGCTGGAATAATGATAATAAAAAAATCATGTTTTTTTTAAATAATTTTTTAACAGAGGCTTTTGCTGAAATTGAGACGCTGCAAATTATGTAAAATATTTTTTCTTTAATACGGCAAGGGTTTTTAACGCCTCATTAAATTCAAAATCATCCATCTGATTGATTAGCTCATCGCTTCCCTGTATCATTCCAAGATCATTAACAAATGTCAGACACTCGGGGTTGCCGTTCTTCAGCATTAACTCCAGTTTATCCAGCAAATCACGGGCGGACGCATCGTCCAATACGCCTGTAACAACCGGTTTTTCCTTAATTTGAACCAATGGTTCCAGCTCTTCAATTGTATTATTCAACTCCGCTTTAAGAGTTTCCATCTGGGCGAATGTAACAAGGTTAACCCCGTTTTTAAGGCTGGTTTCCACTTCCGATGCGGCTTTCGCAAGCGGAGCTTTATTTAATTGACCGGCATTACCTTTTAAAGTATGCGCAAGCCTGTGAGCCAGTTCTATATCTCCAATGCTCATCGCGTTTTTGATTTCCTTGAATTTCTCACGGTTGTTCTTGACAAAAAGATTTATAAGTTCCTGATACAGTTCATTGCTGGCATGTTCATGTTCCAGCATGCGTTCTTTTTCCCATTTAACTGGATTTAAAAATTTCAGGAGACAGCGCCATAACACCTGCGATGTAAAAGGTTTACTGACGCATTCCCTCATGCCGGTAGAAAGGTATATATCCCTGTCATCGGTAATTACGTTAGCTGTCATGGCTACAATTGGAATATTCGCGTCGATTGCTATTATTTTCTCCGTCGCTTCAATTCCGTCCATAACGGGCATATGTATATCCATAAATATCAAATCGAATTGTTTTATATTGGCAGGTTTATTTTTGTCTGAGGCTTCAAAAATTTTCTGCGCTCTTTTCTGAACAATAGCGACGCCCTGTTCGCCGTTATTTGCTACTTCTGTTTTTATGCCAACCTGCGCCAGATGCTCGCAGATAACCTGCTGATTCATGGCATTGTCCTCGCACACCAATACTTCGCCTTCAAAAATTGGTTTTTCAAGATTATTATCAAACAGTATGCGTTCAGACGGATTGGTTTCATCGGCTACATCCACTGCGTCAAATGTCAGCTCAAAACTGAATTTACTGCCCAAACCAGGCGTGGTTTCCACGCAGAGCTTGCCTCCCATCATTTCTATCAGGTTTTTGGTAATTACAAGCCCAAGCCCTGAGCCGCCGAATTTACGCGTAGTTCCGGCTTCGGCCTGTGTAAACGGAGTAAATAATTTTTTCATTTGATCGGCGGTAATTCCGATCCCGCTGTCAATAATTTCAAAATACATTGTAACTTTATCCGCGCTGATATTTTTAATTGTGCCGAGCATTTTAATCATGCCGGTATTGGTAAATTTCACAGCGTTGGAAAGAAGGTTTACAAGCACCTGGTGGAGCTTTATGGGATCGCCGTACAATCTCTTGCCGACAGAAGGTTCTGCGTAAAAATGCATTGTCAGATTTTTTTCTACCGCTTTCGGCATTATCATTGTCCGGCACGCGGCCAGTATCTCATGCGGGTTAAACGGAATATTTTCAATTTCCATTCTTCCGGATTCAATCTTTGATATATCCAGAATATCATTTATTAACTGCATCAGCCATTCAGAATTTTTTTGAATTTTTATCAGGTAATCCCTGGTTTTCGGCATCAAATTGTCATACATTGCAAGCTCTGTAAATCCGATGATGCTGTTCATGGGAGTGCGGATTTCATGACTCATGTTCGCTAAAAATACAGACTTTGCCTTATTTGCGGCTTCCGCTTCCGATGAATGTAAAGATTTGCCAATCCTGGATTTGACAATGTGCCAGCCAAAGTAGATACCTATTACCCCGGCGAATACTGCGTTTGACCAGTCAATAAACCAGTCGCCATGAGCCTTGACCGGTATTCCGTTTCGTGTTGCAATCCTGGTTAATATCATAAAAATTATTGCTGCGCTGACTGTAAGGCTCATGCTGAAAATTGCCGGTATATCAAAAATAAATAACGCGCATATTAATATGCCTAAAAAAGCTCCCGCGATTTTTCCTGGATTTGCCCAAATACCCAAATATATGCCAAAAAAAATAACATTAACAAAATAGATAATGATCAATGCATATATCAACTGATTACTTACAGGTTTCTTTTTGTTAACCTGTTTAATTTTGTGGTTAATAAAAAATATCTGAATTAACGCAATAAGACCGGTTGCAAAATAAACGCTCATGTTTCTGGCCATACTGACAGGATCATTACTATCAATAAAATAGCGGGCAATAACATAAATAAACGCCAGGGTCGCTACAAGAATATTTGCCTTTTGCAGGCTGTATATATTATCCGGAAAAGTTTTTTTTAAGCACTTCTCATATTCATCCTGACCAATTCCAAAATAACGCCAATTATAAAGCAATGATTTTATACTCATAATTTACAATAACATATTCATGGCTTTTTTTCAATTATATTATAATTCAATTAAAAGACTATAAAACAATTATGACACTTTTCAATATTATGTAAAAATAAATAATTAAGTATTCGTAACGCCCAATAATTCCAAATGCCTGCCAATATGCTTAACAAGAGCGTTTCTGTATAGATTTTCATTTTGCCGCCAGAGTTTATATAGCCGATCTTTAAACACATAAGCGGTGTTTTTCTTATGGTTTAGGATAAGACCATAGGTAATATGGATAAGCTGGCGGACATCATTGTTCTCAAATAGCGCGGGTAATTCCGTATCGTTGACATTGGCAATATCAGGTATTTTTGAAAGATCTGTTGTAACATGATAATACTTTCTGGCTTCGGCGAATGCGGTAAGCGCGTAACTGTGAATCTCCCTGTAAAGGGATGGATCGGTAACCGCAACTACCCGCATCGCTTCCAGCCAGTTGGTTCCCGCTGTTTTAATGTGGAACTGCCCCTGCGTTACCCGGCCTATAACCGGAAAGACGCTGAATTTATCAGAACCTGAATGGATGCTTAGTTTATAGCCAAAGTGCCTGGCTATCGCAGCGTGGATTGTAATTTCTTTTTCAAACTGAATAGTATCGCCGATATAATCTATTCCTTTCTGAAATTCTCCGCAGAAGCGCGGCGCTATAGTGGCAAATGAAACTCCTGCATCAATGAGTTCATTCGCTGTAAAGAAGTGCTGTAAAGGCGTTGTTACGGAAATGGTCTCATCTATTGAAATCTCAAAATCCGCTTCATATTTTTTACTTGCAAAAAATTTATTATATATATCCGCTGCAAAAGCAATTGCGTCCGTGTAAATGGCGGCGCATTGTTTAAGCTCCTGTTCTGTAAATACCAAATCCACGCTTTCGATGCTGAATGTTTTGTTAAGGTACTTATCAATGTATTTTTTGGGGAGCGCAGAAACGCTGTCTGCATTTACATTGTTTTTTATATGGTCAGAACAATCAAGAGTTATCATTGTGAAACCAAGCGAGAGCGCGTATTCAACATCTTTGGCTGTTTTTAAATGATCGCCGTCAGCGCCGAAACCTTTTTTATATCCTTCACGAAACACTGCGAATGTAACGGCGTCCAGAACATCTTCGTAGGTACGGTTTGTAAGGTTCAATTCACGGATGGACTGCTGCGCGAAAACGGGAAAAACGTCATTTTTCTCAAACAAATCAATATGCCCTGCTGTGGCGATGCCTAACCTGTCTCCAAGACCAATACTGACAGGTTTCCGCAAACCCCTGACAGGCGCTGTCCAGGGAAATATTTTCCGTAAAACGCATGCGTTTTTATGGGTCAACTCGCAGCGGAATATGCCGTTATCCCTTTCCTCGCATGAAAACCCCAAAGCTGCGTCTGAATTGCCGTTTCCGGCAATAATAATGAAAGTTTGATTGTTTTCCTTAGCCATAAAAACAGAGGCAGACCCGAAATTATTAATTGATTTTTCATAAGCTTCATAACCGTAATATTGCATACTTTTTCTTATCATTCCTTGCCAAATTTTACAATAGGATGTAATCTATTATTCATGAGTAAAGAAAATTTGAAGATATGTTACATCGGCGGCGGTTCGCGTAACTGGGCATGGGTTTTAATGCAGGATCTTGCATTTGAAAAAGATATTCGCGGAACGATTGAATTATTCGACATTAATCATAATGACGCTCTTGTGAACGAGAAAATCGGCAATAAGCTGATGGAAAAGCACAATTTTGACCGCTGGAAATTTCACGCGAATTCCTCGTTGTCCGACGCTTTAATTGACAGCGATTTTATTTTTATATCGATACTTCCGGGTGATTTTGAAGAAATGGCAATTGATGTTCATCTGCCGGAAAAATACGGTATCTATCAGCCTGTAGGAGATTCCGCCGGCCCTGGAGGAATTATCCGCGCTATCAGAACAATTCCACAATACAGGCATATCGCGCGTGAGATTCAAAAATACGCGCCTGATGCATGGGTTATCAATTATACAAATCCGATGAGCGTATGCACACGCACGCTTTATAAGGAGTTTCCGGGGATTAAAGCATTTGGCTGCTGTCATGAAGTTTTTAACACCCAGCATCTTCTGGCATCAGTAGTTGAGAAAGCGGGGTTCGCTGATGAAGGAAGCATCAGGCGCGAGGAAATAAAAGTAAATGTTTTAGGCATCAATCACTTTACATGGATTGATAAAGCTTCCTGGAAAGATGTTGATATATTTCCGGTTTATATGGAATTTGCTGATGAAAACGCTGACACAGGTTTTTTAAGAACGCCACCTCCCGGCATTGACGCGGATGAAATCGAAAGGTTCAGATTATTTAAATCCGCCGAGCGGGTAAAAATGGATTTATTCCAGCGTTATGGGTTAATCGCCGCAGCCGGCGACAGGCATCTTGCGGAATTCTGTCCGCCTGATTGGTATTTGTCTTCGCCGGAAGCGGTAAAAAACTGGGGTTATACGATGACTCCTGTTTCATGGCGGATTAAAGACCGGGAGAAATTAAAACAAAAAGCGGCATCCTACAGCGAAGGAACACAGTTGATGACTCCGGTTTTATCGGAAGAAGAAGGGATAAAAATAGTTAAAGCTCTCATCGGTCTTGGTGATTTGGTCACAAATGTAAATTATCCGAATAGGGGACAGATACCGGATCTTCCTGCGGACGCTGTAGTTGAGACCAACGCGGTCTTTAGCCGTGACAGTATAAGCCCTGTTGTAACTGATGGTTTTCCCGCCGATGTAAGGGCTTTGATAATGCATCATTTGCTGACTCAGGAAGGAATTGTTGAAGCTGTTTATGAAAACGATATGGATAAAGCCTTTCGTATTTTTTCGCTTGATTACGCAGTTCAAAAACTGCCGCTGTCCGATGCCGGCGCGCTTTTTGATGAGATGTGTTCCAAAACCTTAAATTAACAATTATGACAGACAGGAAGGCGGCAGTAGAGAGGCATAATCCCTGTTACAGGGATTTAAAAATTAAAGCGCCGCTTTCTGTCGGGAACGGCGCATTCTGTTATACCGCGGATTTTACAGGTTTTCAGACTTTCTTCAGTGAATATTCGGCGGCAGATGACGCTTTCCCTCTCTGCACAATGGCTGAATGGGGCTGGCATTCATATCCTCTTTCAAAAGAGGAAGAGGCGGAATTGCGCCTAACGCCTTATGATACTTACGGACGAACCGTAAATTACGCGACATGCGAGAAGGGGCAGGAAGAATTATTCAAAAAAATCAGGGTTAACGCACACAAGTTTCATCTGGGAAAGACAGTCCTTGAATACTCCAAAAAAAATCTTTCTTTGGACAACTGCAAACCTGTCAGGCAGTTTCTCTCCCTTTGGGAAGGAATTTTATATTCAGAGTTTTTAATTGAAAATATAATTGTTAAAACGGAAACTTTTGCTCATCCCAATGAGGATTCCGTTTACTTCCGGGTTTTTTCTCCGCTGTTATCAGAAAAAAAATTGCAGATAACACTCGTTTTTCCGTACGGCAGCCACAAAAAGACCGGCGCGGATTTTAACGCCGCGGGTTTGCATTCAACGCGGCTGTTAATTGACAATAATGATCAGGGCGCGGATACAAAAGTATACGAAAGCGTTTGCATTGAACGAATTCTTGATGACACATTATACAATGTTACAATTAAAGGAAATGGTTTTTATGTTTCCGCGAAAGAAGAAAAACATACAGTAAAATTATTACCGCATTCTGACTACATGGAATTCAATATAAAATTTGAGCCTGTAAGCATTCCGTCATTTGCCAGGGCCGCAATTGCCTTTGGAAGTGATAATCAAAATGATTCCTATGAGAGAGCGAGAGCAAAATGCAAATTATACCGTGAACATCAATGGCAATCGGGCGGTTTTATGGACTTTTCCGGATCCAAAGACAGCCGGGCTTCTGAACTGGAACGCAGGATAATTTTATCACAGTATCTAATTTCGATTCAAAGCAAGGGCAGTATCCCCCCCGCCGAGACAGGTCTTACATGCAATAGCTGGTACGGAAAATTCCATCTTGAAATGTTATTCTGGCATCACGCGCACTGGCCTTTATGGAGCAGACTGGAAGATATAAAAAAATCGCTTGAGTATTACAAAAAGATTCTGCCTGCCGCAAAAGAAATAGCTTCTTCGCAAGGGTACTCAGGCGCGCGATGGCCCAAAATGTGCGACCCCGCAGGAAGAAACACCCCGTCAAGCGTCGCGGTTTTGTTGATCTGGCAGCAAGGGCATCCTGTTATGCTTGCGGAGCTGATCCAGCGCGCGGAAAAAAGCGATGAGTTCCTGCGCGAATACCGTGAAGTGATTCTGGAAACTACCGAGTTCATGAAAAGTTTTGTCCATTGGGAAGAATCAAATTCCTCAAGCCCTACTGCCGCAGGGAGGTATGTGCTTGGACCGCCATATATACCGGTGCAGGAACGCCATGATCCAAAAATTGTTTTAAATGCAGCATTTGAACTTGAGTATTTCCGGTGGTGCTTCAGAAAAGCTGATGAATGGCTTTTAAGGCTCGGTGAAAACAGCCGTTACGGTGAAATCGCCGAAAAGCTGAGTCTTCCTCCTGTTAAAGACGGATTATATATGGCGCATGAAAATTGTCCTGATACATTTAACAAACTGCCTTTTTTCACCGACCACCCTTCCATGCTCGCAATGTACGGAGTTTTAAACAGCGAAAAAATTGATCGTAATATAATGTCTGCGACTTTGGATAAGGTTCTCTCTGTTTGGATTAAAGAGTCATTTTACGGCTGGGACTTTCCAATGATCGCAATGACAGCCTGCCGCCTGGGCAGATACAGGGACGCTGTTGATATTCTGTTAATGGATAGTCAAAAAAACACCTGGATTGATAACGGCCATAATAAACAGGCAGGCGACAATAATCTGCCATTGTATCTGCCTGGGAACGGCGCCCTGTTACTTGCCGCCGCGATGCTGGCCGCAGGTTACGGAGATAAAACAGGTTCATCTTTTCCCGAAGGTTTTACAGTAAATGCTGAAGGAATTTTACCGTATATTTGATCCAGAAAATATCATAGAAACGGATTTTTTTATGGCGTTTTTATCTTTTATCAATGAAATCAAATAATTTTTTTTGTTAATAAAAAATAAGGAGACATGTATGGCAGGAAATTATCTATCGGATATTCATAATACAAATTATGAAGATGATTATTTAAAGATAAAACTAAATTCTGATAATCTGATAAATATCACCGGAAGAGAAACTGAATCGCTAAACGGCAGGTGGAATTTCGGCGCAGACTGGTACGACACCTGCCGCCGCGCAAAATGGTTTAAAGAGATACGCTCAAACCATGAGGGAGAACTTCAGCCTCTTGACTGGGATTGGGAAGCATGGGACAGGATAAAAGTGCCTGCGGCATGGAATACAGAAAGAAAGGAATTAAGCTATTTTGAAGGCTCCGGAATTTATACCCGCACTTTCCGTTATATCAGGCGGCGCAAGGATGAGCGGCTTTTTCTGCGCTTTGAAGGTTCGGCTTACAGAACCTCTGTTTTTCTGAATAAAACATTTATCGGAACCCATGACGGCGCGTCCACTCCTTTCAATGTTGATATCAGCGATATAGCTGAAATTGATAACCGCATTGTAATCACCGTCGACGCGCGGCGCAGCCCTGAACGGATTCCAATGGACAATACCGACTGGTATAACTACGGAGGCATTTACCGCGATGTTTTGCTTGTACGCACTCCAAAAATCCATATTAAAGACTGGTTTATAAGACTCGCGCCTGATTCCGGTTATTCAAAAATCAGAGCGGACATTTCAGTTTCAGGAAAAGAAGATGAGGATATTACCGGTACTGTCCGTCTGACAATTAAAGAGCTGAATATTGACGCTGACATTCCTGTGGTAAACGGAACAGCCCGCTCTGATATTACTGTAAAAGAAAATATGTTAAATCTCTGGAGTCCTGAAAACCCAAAGCTCTATGATGCTGCAATTTACTTTGGCGATGATATTGTATTTGACAGAATCGGGTTCAGGGAAATAAGAGTATCAGGGCATGAAATTTTACTTAACGGAAAAAAAATATTTTTAAAAGGCATCTGCGTTCATGAGGATCATCACCTGCTTGGAAAAAACACAAACGAGGATGTTATCCGATCAACAATCCGCGATCTTAAGGAGCTTAACGGAAATTATCTTCGGCTTGCCCATTATCCCCACGACATGCGTTTTGCCAGAATCGCCGATGAAGAAGGCGTGCTGCTTTGGGAAGAGATTCCTGTTTATTGGGCTGTGGCGTTTAACAACCCTGATACCTACGCCGATGCGGAAAATCAGCTTTCAGAACTTGTTCTGAGAGACAGAAACAGGGCAAGTGTAATCCTGTGGTCAGTTGGAAATGAGAACGCCGACACAGAAGATCGCTATGCGTTTATGTCAAACCTTGTTAAAAAAGCGAGAGAACTCGACGATTCGCGCCTGGTATCCGCCGCCTGCCTTTTGGATCATAAAGAACTGGTAATACGGGACCGGCTGGCTGATAATCTGGATGTTATCGGTATAAATGAATATTACGGATGGTATGATCCTGATTTTGAAAAACTGCCGAAAATACTTTCCAACTCTAATCCCGGTAAACCTGTTTTAATCTGCGAATTCGGCGCCTGCGCAAGATCAGGTCAGCGCGGTACAGAACATGACCTGTTTACCGAAGACAAACAGAAAAAACTCTATGAACAACAGATAGCGGTTTTCAGGAAATGCAAATTTATTGCGGGAATTACTCCGTGGATACTCTACGATTTCCGCTGTCCGAGACGCCTTCACCGTTATCAGGAAGGCTACAACCGCAAGGGTTTAATCGACGCGGACAGGAAAACAAGAAAACTGGCGTTTTATACACTGCAAAATTTTTATAAAGAAATATAACTTAATATACTATTTAATCCTGACGGCTTTCATTTGCGCAAGCACGCAAAGTTCTGCAGCCTTAAAACAATGTTCCTGTGTCATGGCGTTTTCTGTACGGTTGATGCAATCCAGAATTAGCTCTCCAAAGAAAGGAAAACCGGTCTTTCCGTTTACATTGTAGTAGGTTTCTTCATGTTTATTGACAAGGAACAGATGATCCCCGCCCGAACCTTTCTGCCCAATGTTCACATACTTTCTCTGTTCAATCGAACCTTCTGTGCCAAGAATAAAAGAGCGGCCGTCTCCCCATGTCTGAAGTCCGTCCGGGGTAAACCAGTCTACCCGGAAATAATGTGACGCGCCATTATCGCCAACAAGCATCGCATCGCCAAAATCCTCCAGTTCAGAAAATTCAGGATGATTATAATTCCCAACCTGGCTGTAAATTACTTTCGCGTCCTTGCAGCCGGCATAAAAAAGGAATTGTTCTATCTGATGACTGCCGATGTCGCAAAGAATTCCGCCGTATTTTTCTTTTATAAAAAACCAGTCCGGTCTGGTTTTTGGATCTCCCAGCCGGTGCGGTCCCAAGCCAAGAACCTGAATTACCTGGCCAATTGCGCCCTGTTCAATAAGCTGGCCCGCAAAGACAGCGCTTTCCACATGCAGCCGTTCGCTGTAATAACACATGTATTTCTTTTTTGTTTTTTCAACCATTAACCTTGCTGTCTGTAGCTGATCCAATGCAGTAAGCGGAGCTTTATCCGTAAAATAATCTTTCCCCGCGTTTAAAACACGCATTCCCAGAGCGCAGCGTTCCGATGTAACAGCGGCTCCTGCGACAAGTTTAATTTCATTATCATCCAGTATTTCAGCTTCACTCCTGGCGATTTTTACCTGTGGAAATTGCGTGACAAATTTTTTAACTTTAACGGGATCAGGATCGAAAACCCATTTCAGATCCGCGCCTGCTTCACAAAGGCCATTGCACATACCGTAGATATGCCCGTGATCCAAAGCTGCCGCTGCAAAAGAAAATTCTCCTTTTTTAACAACAGGATTAGGTTTTCCCTTTGGAGCATAATTCATGCCTTCTGATATTTTCATTATTTTTTCTCCTTTCTTTTTACATTGCTATAACTGTTTCCGGTAGTAATATTTCCTTCCTGTTCCAATACCGATGAAGTCTTTTTATAAAAGCGTTTAACATTGGACATAATTTCATCCGCTGTATAGAAGGGGTCGTTCTTTTTAAGCGGAAGATCGATAATTCGGCCTTCGGTTCCGGATTTATAAATTGCGGTGATAAGTTCAATAGTGAGCCTGCCGTCCTCGCCTTTTATAAGATAATCTTTGCCTTTTTCAATTGCCGTAAGCACATTGTCAATTTGTCCTGTATGCCCTGAATATTTAAGCGCAGGCGATGTTTTATAAAAGTTATCTATTTTCTTTTTAATGTCAGGATTTTCCCGGGGGAAACCATTGGGCATTGAAGATGAAGCGCGGACTTTCCACGGCGCTGAAACACTTGCATTTTCACCCTGAAAAACAATCTGCTGTTCTTCCTCATGATGGACAACGGAACTTGTAACCTGGGCCAGGGCGCCTTTGGCGCAAAGAGATCCGGCTTTATACTGCATAACCGCTACAGAAATATCTTCCACTTCGGCATTGTCATGGGATACATTGCTTAGTATCGCGCTGACTTTGGAAGGTCGGCCAAGCATCCAGCCCAGCATGTCAATATGATGCACCGCGTGATTCAATGTGCAGCCTCCCCTCTCCTTTTCCCATGTACCGCGCCACCAGAGATCATAGTAACAATGCCCCCGCCACCAGAAAGAATCAAATTGCGCGTGAACCACCTTGCCGATAATCTGCGAATCAAGGGTTCTTTTAAGATTCATTATTGGATCTTTAAAACGGTTCTGCGCAACAGGAGAGAGTATTTTACCGCTTTTTTTTGCCGCCTTGATCATGGCGTCGCATTCTTCCAGAGAAGCGGCCATAGGTTTTTCTACTATGACATTAATGCCTGCCTTTAAAAAATGAATTGCCGTCTGGGCGTGCATAAAAGGCGGAGAACAGATGCTGACAAGATCGATGGAAGCACTCTTTGGAATTTTTTTATAATCATCAAAAATTTCCGTGTCAAGATTAAATTCTTTCTTTTTCAGTTCCGCTTTTTCAGGGAAAATATCTGCCAGGCAGGTTATTCTGCACCGTTTGGGAAAAGCGAGATACGCCTCTATATGCGCTTTTGATATATTACCGGTTCCGATAATTGCGATATTTAACATATTTCCTCCTAAAATAAATACCAGCCAACATTAATTCTTTAAATATTCTCCGATTCTGCGCGCGGCCTCTTCAAGCCTTTCAGGCGTTTGAGTAAGCGCGAAGCGAAGATACCCCTCCCCTTCTGCGCCGAAACTGGATCCCGGAACGCAGATAACGCCCGCCTTTTCCAGAAGATCTATGCAAAACTGTTCGCTTGTAACGCCTTTAACCGGAACCGGAAACCATGTAAACATTGAAGCTGGCGTCATTGGCGTTTTCCAGCCGTTAGCTGAAAGAGCGGCGCAGAAAGCGTCGCGCCTCTGTCTGTAGGCCTCTCGGTTTTGTTTAACGATATCCTGGGGCCCTGTAAGAGATGCAACCGCTGCGGTGTGATCCAGAGCGCAGAGTCCGTAATCAATATTTGTCCTGAGTTTCCTGAAAGCTTCGATTATCTGCCTGTTCCCAATCGCAAAGGAGATTCTAAGACCTGTTAAATTATAACTTTTTGAAAGTGAATTAAACTCAATGCCTATATCTTTCGCGCCGGGTATTGAAAGAAAACTCCCTCCTGGCTGACCGTCATGTACAAGTTCAGAGTAGGCGTTGTCGTGTATAACCGCAATGCCGTATTTTTTCGCGAAAAAGACAAGCCTTACATAAAAATCTTCTGAAGCTATTGCGCCTAACGGATTTGACGGATAACTTGCGATTATAACCCGCGCTTTTTTCGCGATCTCCTGCGGAATTGAATCAAAGTCGATTAGGTATCCGTTTTCCGGCAGCAAGGGAATGCGGTATACATCCGCTCCCGCCATTCGCGGACCGTAGAAAAATACGGGATAACCCGGCGAGCCAGTTATCACAATATCGCCGATGTCGCATAACGCATGGAAAATATGCGCGAATCCTTCCTGCGATCCGTATATTGAAAGTATTTCATCTTTTTCTATATCTGTATTGTAGCGGTTTTTATACCAGTTTCTGACAGCGTCTGTCAGCGCCTGAGGATCTGTCAGCGTGTACTTGTAATTTTCAGGATTTTTGGAAGCTTCCGCGATCGCCTGCATTACATGAGGCGCGGGCGGCCTGTCAGGAGTCCCGACAGAGAGATTTATAATATCTTTTCCCTGAGAAACAAGCTGAACTCTTCGCTCTTCAAGTACCTGAAGTATATTTGTCCTGGAAGCGCTGGCTAATTTGGAAATATACATAAATTTATTGTACACCGATGGTCTTATTCATTCCAGTGTATATTTGGAATTTAAAGGAAGTGTTTTTAACCGCTTTCTGAACGTAAAGTAAGCTGGCATCCTTCCAGTTTATCAGCGCTGAGAGTTACTTTTATTTCTCCTGGCTCGCGTTTTGAACGTATAATAATCAGTAAAAGTCCTGACATGGCTTCCATACTGTTTCCCTTAAAGCTGTCCGTACAATCGGGCTTACCATTATCAATGCCGATAAGCTGCGCAGGGCCTTCGATGTTTACATATACGCGGCCACAGGCATGAGGGCAAAAAATATTTTCAGCATCCTTTACCTGAACTTCGATATGAGCGATATCCCTTCCGTCGCAGATTAATTGCCCGGTATCCATACAAGCTGATAACTGCGCAGGCTTGCCTGCGGTTCTTACTGTATGGCGGCATATTTCTTCGCCATTATTAAAACCGGCGGCCTCAATGATTCCAGGTTCGTAAGGTGCGTCCCAGCTAAGGAACATATCGTCGGTGTTTACAGGCAAAGGAGGCTTGTCAAAGTGTCCGTAAATTTCTGTCATACCGTATGCTGGATAACTGGATGCCTTCTTGCCGTAGGATTTACCGTTAATAAATATTTCTGCCTGTTCACAATTGGTATAACATATTACAGGGATCACATTACCATGAGGCACATCCAGATTCCAGTGCGGAAATAGATAAACAAAAGGTTCATCGCGCCGCCATATACTTTTATAAAAATAATAATGATCCTTTGGAAAGCCGCAGGTGTCCAAAACACCGCAGCATGCAGAACGGTTGGGCCAATGCGCTTCGCCCAAATAATCGACGCCTGTCCACATGAAATCGCCTGAAACATAATCGTGGGTTTCAGTGAAGCGAAGCAATCTCTGTACCCGCGCAGCGGCTGTGTAATAAAACCCGTGCCAGAACGCCGAACCTTTGGTTTTCTGGTTGTAATCTCCCCGTATTCCCGCCGCGGAGGTATTTTCCGCGCCGATAATCAGACGCGCGGGATTTCCGCGTTTATCGCTTTCATATAACGTTTCAGCGCGGCTTCTCCAGCGTCCTGTATAATTGTAACCTGCAATGTCCAGGGTATTCAGAAAAGCTTCCGTTGCTGCTTTGGGTTCTGCGCATATCTGATCATTTGCCTGTGTGCAAAGACGGGTTGGATCAAGCTTGTGGCAGATGTCAATAAGTTTTTGCGCGATTAAATGCCCGTCAGTTTGTGTCTGTTCCGGCACTTCATTGCCAATACTCCAGATTATTACAGACGGATGATTTCTGTCCCGCGTAATCATGGCGTTTAAATCTTCTTCATGATGTTCATCAAACCACTCTGAATAACCTCTGCTCTGATGTGTGTTTGAACCCAGAGCTTTTGATTTGAGGAGAGCCCATTCGTCAAAGGCTTCGTCCATTACATAAAAACCAAGTGAATCACAAAGATCCAGTAATCCCGGATCAGGAGGATTATGGGAAAACCTGATCGCGTTTACGCCCATATCTTTCAATTTATTAAGCCTTCGCCGCCAAAGTTTTACAGGAACCGCGGCTCCAACACTGCCGCCGTCATGGTGCAGGCAAACGCCCCTTAGTTTGACCTGATCTCCATTGATGATAAAACCCCTGTCAGGATTAAACTCAATTTTTCTGATGCCAAAAGATGATGTATAGACATCGGTAATTACATCGTCAACAATCAGCGTAGATTCCGCGCGGTATATAAACGGGCTGCTGTGAGACCAGAGCAGCGGAGAGCGGATCTCTTGTTCATGACAGCTAACGCCGCCGGATTTGATCGCAATCAAAACTTCTGATACAAGTTTATTATCTTTATCGAAAATACGGGTATTTAGATGCGCGCTCCCGGTTCCCGGCAGTATTATATCAGTATCCACAAGTAAAGAAGCTGATTCGCTTTTAATATTCTTCGCGCGGATAAAAACGCCGGATGTTTTAATATGCGCCGCAGAGACAGCTTCAATCCACAGATCCCTTGTTATCCCCGAACCTGAATACCAGCGTGAACCGGGCTGGCGCGAATTATCGATACTTACTACGAGTTCATTCACGCTTTCAAAGTTCAGTTGTTCTGTAATATCCAGTTCAAAAGGAGTGTAACCATATACATGAGAGCCTGATTCCTTATTGTTAAGAAAAACAAAAGCGCACATGTATGCGCCGTCAAAATGTAAAAATATTTTTTTTCCCTTTGCTGAGGGTGAAATTAAAAAACGTTTAACGTATAGACCTTTGCCTGTTTTTACATAACCGCCGGATCCGCACGATGGCGCGTTCTCATCAAAAGCATACTCAATACTCCAGTCGTGGGGTAATTGCACTGAACGGAAATCATCTTCCTCTTCATGCTTAAATTCCCAGTCAAAGCCAAACCATTCGCGCGCCCTCGCGGATGTATGTTCCAGATACATGCTTTTTCTCCCTTATAGAACTGAAACTTTTTTAATACTGCACAGGGCATCAAGAGCTTTAGCAGGCAGACCGTCTCCCCGCCAGGCGCTGAGCGGATAACCGCTCCATATTTTGGCTCCCTGAGGTTCCCATAACAAAATACCTTTGCATTTGGGCTGGCTTTTCATTTCTTCGATAACATCATTCAATAGTTTAAAAGTCTCCTCTTCCTTTTCATCAACTCCGCCGGTTTCCACGATAATAAAATCTTTTGTGAAACGTTTTGGGATTTCTGTCATGGAACGTGAAAGCCCTTCCATGCAGGTCTCGTATGTTAACATGGGCAGATGATACGGATAAAACGAAAATCCCATCATATCGTAGCGGCAGTTTCTTTTTTCCAGATTTTCAAAATATTTCATGATAAAATCCGTGCTGTTAAACTCTGCAAGATGTATCATTGTTTTTATTTTAGCTGATACAGCTTTCACTGCATCATGCCCCGCATTGTACAATCGCGTTAACTTGTCAAAATTATCGACGCTGCCATGCGGAAGCAGCATTCCGGGATTGGTTTCATTGCCAATCTGAACCCACTCCGGTTCCAGATCGTTCTCTTTAAATAATTTTATTGTCTGAAAAGTGTAATCGTATAAACGCTTTTCAAGATCATCAAAATCAAGTTTTTCCCAGGCAGCCGGTATTCTTTGCTGTTTTGGATCTGCCCAGGAATCGCTGTAATGAAAATTAAGCATGATGCGGAAACCAGCTTCTTTACACTGAAGCGCAAAATCCAGAGTTTCCTGTGCGGAACAATGCCCTGAATGAGGATGGTCAGACGGATTTACCCAGGTGCGCAGGCGTATTGTATCCATACCGTATTCTTTTAATATCAGAAGTAAATCCTGCTCCTGTCCATGCCGGTTACGGAATATAAATCCGGATTCCTGCATTTGCGGATACCAGCTTATATCAGCGCCAATTGCGAAGTCTCTGTCAAATTCATAGTGTTTCATATCCACGCTTCCTCATTTATTTGTTTTACGTATTGAGTTTCCAGAAATATATTATTGAGATAAAAACCTTCTTTAATTTCACATTCAAAGTAAGTGTCCTTTACTACCGGGAATATTTTTAATGAAAAATGCCCTTCATAATTGAAGCGCCGTAATCCTACCCTCCAGGGTAAACCTGTTGTAAACCAATCCGCCGCCAATTTACCGTCACGGTACAATTCCGCTCTGTCGCCCGTGAAATCTACAACCATAAATATATCGTTAATTCCATCAGCATTGAATTTATCGAGAAGCAGTTCATATTCAGCGCATAAATCATCTCTGTAAACCTCTGTAAATTTACAGTTAACATAAATTTTATTGAATTTTAAATAAATTTCTTTTTTATCCGGGAAACGGATTACCGTCTCTTCTGTTCTGCATGTTGTAATGCATAATCCGTTTTCATTTTCAATTAAATCTCCTTTGGTAATATACAATTGATCGCCGAATAACCAGGCATTATCCGCTTCCTCTTCTGTCAGAACAATTACCGGAGCTTGTTCGCCTTTGAAATTGAATACCGGTTTTTCATGACAGAAGAAAACAAACTTGTCTTTTAATTTGCATAATAGCTGCGCGTTTGTTGACTGTAAAAAGAAACCGCTGAGATCAATATTATACGGGAAAATTCCATAAAATCCGGTTGGTATATTCATGAGAGGAAAATGAATCGTCTCGTTTGGCAATTCAACAGAGATACCGGTTTCTTTATGACTAATCATGTTTCTGTTTCTTTGGTGGTTATTGATGAATAAAAAGCCGGTATTGGAATCAAAATCATGTCTTGCGCATATACGTAATGTTTGCGTGTCTTCCGCATCTTTAACCATTTCCGCAGGAAAAAAACTTACAGACGGCGCGAGAATTTCTTCAAAATCATTTATGAACATGTGAAGCCGTTTTAACTTCCGGTAGCTCTGATGCAGTTCGCCGTATTCGCCGATACATGCCTGGAAATCGTAAGACAACACAGGCACATCCGTATAGGAACCGCTTTCGGTGGATTCCTGCAGCGTAGTTAATTCGCCTGAAGGATTTGTTCCTCCGTGGTACATGTAGTACCCGAGCATGGCAGCGCCTGATGCGATTTTGCATAACGCCTGGGCGGCAGTATCAATTGCCGTAATTACAGGACGTCTGCGCGATGTTACCTGTATTCCTCCGCCAAGTTCCGCCGTTAAATACGGGTAATCCTTAACCCTGTATGTGAATGTTTCAAAGGAATGCCCCCAATCGCTTCCGATTAACGGATCATTTTGAAACGGCGTTAGCAGATAATTTTGATTGGCAGGTAATTCCCTTGTGTGCTGTTCCCATGGAGCATCCGCATAACCGCCCTGCACAGGAATCATTTCGCCGTCAACGACATTCGCTCCGCCCCAGCCTGTCGCGGTATAATATGGAACGTCAAACCCCGCGTCTAAAGCTATCTTTTTTAAGACACTCATGTGCGCGAGTCCTTCGCTTCCGTTTACGCCTCCGCAGTGTCCGTGTTCGTTCTCAATCTGTATGCCGATCACAGGGCCGCCTTCTTTCCATAAAAGCCCTTTAACCTCTTCAAAAATTTTCTTGTATAAAATACGTACTAAATCCAAATACTTAAGATCATTTGATCGATGTTTTATCGACTTGTCATGCTGGAGCCAATCAGGAAAACCGCCGTTTCTGCATTCACCGTGCGCCCAGGGACCGATACGCAGAAAAAATAATAAATTTAATTTTGAGCATAATGAAATAAACATACGCAGGTCACGCTGTCCGCTGAAATTCCATTTGCCTTTTTCTTCCTCATGATGAATCCAAAAAACATAACTGGCTACAATCCGGATGCCGCCCGAGCGCATTTTCCTGATTGATTCTTCCCAATATTGCGGCGGATAACGCGAAAAGTGAAATTCACCCATAATTGGGAACATTGGTTTTTTATTTTTAGTCATAAATCTGTTATTGATTCCCAGCGTTTCGCCGTTTTCCCGCGCTCCGCCAAATGGTAACTCTGTTACAGGGAATTTCAGATTTGGTATTGATAAACTATAATTCATAAATGCAGTAAACTAACGTTTTTTTAGACTTGTCCGGCAGCTAACAAGATTACCGGACAAGTCTATTGTTAAGATTATCGTCTTGACATATAACTTTGTATTTGCCTGTTTGCCTCGTTAATTACATCCTGTATTCCGGCCCTGTCAAGCTGCGTGCGGAGAGTCGCAATCGCGGCATCAACATCGCCTGCCATGCCGCTGATTAACGGCGTGAAATACTGTTCCTGAATTGTATTAATCATCGCTATCTGGGTGGTAATGTTTGATGTATCAAGTGTGAACCTGGTGAGAGGATGAGACGGCGCTTTATTCCGCTCCCATACCTTTCGCACTTCCTGTTCTTTAAGCTGATACACCGTCGGGTTCGGGATGTACTGTTCAAGCGTAAAGGCAGGGTTTTTTATTACCCATGCCGGAGCATTGCCGGCGACAGGGTATCTGTTGGACTGCGCGGTTGTCTGGTAATAAAGTTGATTTACAACATTGTAATGCACGCCTTCAATACCATAACGAAGCAGACGGTTGATTTCCCTGTTGCTGTACAGTTCATTTAAAGCCATCATCGCTCTTTCTTTTTTTCTGCTGAATGCGTTGATTGCCAGATTGTTGTTGTTATAGTCTTCTACCCACTTGTAGCCTGTCAGTTCAGGATCAACAAATGTAACTTTCCAGTTAGGATGTTCCGAGTCGGCTTGCTGGAGGAAATTGAGCACAGAACCGATGTTCCAGCTGAATGACGCCGCCTGCCCTCTGAGGAAATTTTCCTGATATGTGCTTGTCGAGGCAAGGCTGTCACGCGACCAAAAACCCGCTTCAAAATAACGTTTCATATCAAGGCAGTATTGCCTGAACCAGCTCTGATCAAGCAGATACGCGACCCTGGTATTATTGGGCTGGAGAAAATTATAAAATAAAATTTCATAGGGTGTTCCCGGCAAAAGCTGCAGATTGTTTTGCCTGAAATAATTGTACAGAAACCCGCCCGTGGAAGCGCCTAAAGGAGATACTCCTCCCGTTCTGTTTTGATTGTTCGCGATCCATGTAAAAAACGAAATCAATTGATCAAATGTGGAAATATCCCTGATGCCTGCCATTTCCATAAAATCGCCGCGCACCGCGTTAACATCGGAACGGAGAGCCGCTTCACCGGAAGGAACTGCATAGGGAATACCGTTAATCTTTAACTGATCCCAGGCTTCCGCCGGAATGATGTTCCAGACATCAGGAGCGAATCTCTGCACGAATGTTTGAGTCATCGGTTCAAAGCCGCCCATACCGACAGTTGATTCATAATGTGCCCATTGAGGAGCGGTGAAGATAATATCAAAATCATCCTGACTTGTAAAAAGCAGAGGGTACCTTGTGCCATGTTCGCTCCATGACAGGTATCTCCACTCTATTGTTGCGTTGATTGTCGATCTGAGAATTGTGTTTACCCTGTCGATAATTTGCTGCCCGTCCGGATGTAAATCGCCTAACATATACGCGACAAGCGTAATAGTCTGCGATACATCATGTCCCTTATAAGTCATTCCGGGCGTACTGGGTCCTGAACTGCTCTGCCTGCTGCCGGTGGCGAATACCATTGCTGATACCGCAATCAACATCGTCAAAATCAACATAATCCTTTTCATTATGTTTTCCTCCAAAAAAATTATATAGATCCGGTTTAACAAACCGTTAATCTTACATACATCAGCCCTTTACTGCGCCGAGAGTAATTCCTTTTACATAGTATTTTTGAATTATGGGATATAAAAGTATAATGGGGCCTGTAACTACGACAGTTAACGCCATCTTAAGCGATTCTGTAGGTATACTGATGGCGCTAAGAGCTTCCGCGCTTATACTCGTTGTTCCTGATGCGATTAAACGTTTATATCCTTCTATGTTGTTTACTTTTTCATAGAGCATATACTGCAGGGGTTTCATTTTATCATCTGAAATAAACAGCATTGCGCTGTACCAGTCGTTCCAGTAACCTAATGCGATAAATAATCCGATTGTCGCGAGCGCCGGTTTCATTAACGGTAAAATGATTGATAAATAAGTTCTGAATACAGAGCAGCCGTCTACTTTCGCCGATTCGATCATTTCAAGGGGAATACCCATTATATAACTTTTTAGAATAAGCAGATTAAATACGCTGAAAAGAAGCGGCAAAAGCAGCGCAAGATAGTTGTTCCTCATTTGCAGATACTGCGTCATAAGGATGAAATACGGAACAAGACCTCCATTAAACAGCATCGTTATATAGAAAAACAGCGAGAAACCGTTTCTCCATTTAAAATCACGCCTTGCCAAAACATAAGCCGTTATGGATTGTAAAGATAACGCGATTAAAGTGCCCGAAATAGTCAGGATAATGGTAACCATGTAAGCGCGCAGAATTACATTCGGCTGATTGAATACCTGCCTGTATGCTTCAAGTCCCGGTTCATTCGGCAATAATGAGAATCCGTCCCTCAATATTGCTGATTCACTAGAAAACGAAGCGGAAATAACAAGTATAAAAGGCAGCAGGCATGAAAGGGCGACTATACTTACAAAGATATACGCAATTATATGCAGAATGGTTTCGTCTTTGCCGCCCTTTACCGCGTTGGGATTTTTTTTCAAATTAATAACCTCCCCCGCGGCTAAAATAAAGCGTAGTCTTTTTCATACATTTTAATCAGTTTATTGGCGATTAAGATTGTGATGAAACAGCAAACGGACTGGAAAAGACCGGAAGCCGCCGACATTCCAAAGTCGGAGTTTGTCATTAGCGCGCGGAATGTAAATGTATCGATAACATCTGTCGCACTGTATAACAATCCGTTTCTTCCGACAAGATTGTAAAACATATCAAAATTTCCCCTGAATATGCCGCCAATTGCCAGCAGGAAAAGAATAATTATTGTCGGCCTTAACTGAGGGATAGTAACCTTAAAAATCCGCTGAAAAACATTCGCTCCGTCAATCCGCGCGGCTTCATATATTTCGGTGTCAATTCCCATAATCGCCGCGAGATAAATTATTGAGCCGTATCCTACGCCTTTCCATGCCTGGAAAAACGTTAATATAAACGGCCAGAATTTCTGTTCAGAATAGAATGATATTTTCTCGCCTCCCAGATGTTTGACTACCGTATTAATGATACCAACATCGTAGCTTAATAAATTGAACGCGATTACGGACACGACTACCCAGGAAATAAAGTACGGCAGGAACATCATCGTCTGCGTAATTTTCTTGAAATACCTGCCGCCGACTTCGGTAATCAGTATTGCCACTGTTACCTGCAAAATCGTATTGAATACGATAAACAGAAGATTGTATAAAACAGTATTTCTCGTGACGATTAACGCATGTCCGGATTTAAAAAAGAAATTAAAATTTCTTAACCCATTCCACGGACTGCCGAAAATTCCCCCTGCATAAGTATATCTTTTAAACGCCAGTATAATGCCTGTCATTGGCAGGTACGCGAAAATAACTATGTAAATTATCGCAGGCAGCAGCAGTATCAGGAAGGCTTTATTCTTGATTAAATCGGAAAAAAAACTGTTTTGCTTTCGTAAAAGCATCAATCACTCCTTAACACTCTGATATTTTGGCTGCGCAAGCGGTTGCGCTTAAATACAGGATACAACCAAAATAGCGGATTTGTCAAGCTTTTTTTTACATTTTTCCTGAAAAAGGTCAATATTGAGCGAACAGAATTAAAATCTGATTATATAATCCAAAAGCGTCGTTACAGGAGTTTCGTAGCCATTGATGCTCAGTAACAGCATTTTACAGGCGATGTCACCTAATTTTTCCGGATCAAGCTGGACAACTGGTATTTCAGGATGAAAAGTTTCCAGATAATGGCTTGAGTGAAATGACGCGATATTTATATTGTCATGCCCTGTTTTCCCTGGATCAAATTTACTTTCGAATCTGCCGCCGCCTTTGATAATATTTAATAAATTTAAACAGACAGCGTCATCACCGCAAATAATATTGCGGATACCGTTATTATTCATTCTGTGAAACGCCCTGTACACATCATCTTCCGTTACCGCGTTATATTCAATGAAGGTCGTCCTGTTTTTTTTTGTAATGGCGTGTGAAAAACCCGAAACGCGCGTTTGATTTGCAGGAAATTCTTTTCTTGTAACAATAAGCCCAAAATCCCCTTCCCACATATCCATCAAACGCAATGTAAGATCACTGAATGCGGCTTTCGCGTCATAACTTACCTGAATAATATTCGGAACGCTTGTGGAACCTGTTAAAACAATCGGAATACCGGACAGCGCAAGCTTTTCCAGGGCAGTGTCGCCAATATTTCTGGTTAACACCATTCCGTCTGCTTTACGGCTGTTAATTACCCTGCTTATTGTATCTATTTCATCCCCCAGTATCAGAACATCATAGGAGGCCTCTATCGCTTTTTTATTAACTCCGAACAAACATTCCAGAAAATAATCTGATCTAATCGAATCCCTGTTAAGGGGCATTGAGAAAGCGATATTTTTCGCTTTTGTTGTCGCGAGATTACGCGCAGCGGCGTTTGGTATGTAACCAATTTCAGCAGTATATTTTAATATGCGTTTACGGGTTTTTTCTGACACGCGTCCATTGCCGCTGATAGCTCTCGATATAGTTGTTTTGGAAACGCCGAGTTCTTTTGCTATATCGTTTATCACTTAATCATCCTTTACCTGCCTAATAATTGACAGACTCCAATTATAGTATGAATAAAAAGGTTTTTGTTATTCGATAAATAACCATGTCCGGACACAAACATCGTATTGAGCAGAAAATTCGCTCCCGCTGCACAGAGAAGGAACAACTTAATAAAATGTTTATCAAACACATTTAAAACCTATCAAAAAACCATAAATTTGCATATACTAACCAATGTGAAATGCCCGAACTTCGTCTTGTATACAAATTAATTCATAGCTTTAATAATCTTTACCGTTAAGGAGAGTTAATGTATGCAGGATAAAATTATTTCATTAATAAACGAAAATCCCGATGTGAATAAAAAAAATTAAAAATTAATTCAACAATTTTTTTTGATGAATTGATATTTACTTGACAATTTTTTACTGATATGACACTATATTTTATAAAATCTTATGAAGTCTATTGCGGCCTTGGTGGAACTGGTAGACACGCCAGCTTGAGGTGCTGGTGCCGAGAGGCATGGAAGTTCAAGTCTTCTAGGCCGCAATTGTTCGTAAATCTGTATTCTTTTTTTTCGTTAATGCAGCATGATCTGTCCGCCGGTTACAGGAACGGCCTGGCCTGTTTCGTATTGCTGCTCAACAATGTAATAAATAGCGCGTACCAAATCCCTGCCTGTACAGCCGCGCTTCATCGGGACTCTGGATTCGTAAAAGGTGCGGACATCGGCAATTGTTTTAGCGCCGGGAACTTTTCCGGTTTTTAAGTACTGAACAAAAAGGCCTTTTTCCGGATCGGACCACAGAGGACCGTCAAGAAAATTTCCGGGACATACAGCGTTTACTTTAATTCCGTATTCTACCAGTTCCATCGCAAAACTTGCTACAAGACCCAGGCTTCCGAATTTACCTCCGGCATAAGCGCCGTTTTTATTGGAACCTTCCAGTCCCGATTTCGAGTTAATCTGAATTATATCAGTACTCCAGCGCGGAGCTGAATAGCGCATGGAGCGTAAAAGGCGGCCTGCGAATTTACTGATGATAAAAAAACCTGTGTAATTAATATCCGTAACAAATTTAAAATCAGAAAGTTCCTGATCAAGCACGCTGCCAGCCTTAAGCACTCCGGCATTGCTTATGCAAAGGTCAATGCCGCCTGTTAGCTGTAATACAGAGCTAAACATTAACTGAACGGATTCTTCGCTTGATACATCCGCCTGCAATGCCAAAGCGGCGGTTCGTTTTTCATTTTCATTGACAATAGCGGTAAGTCTCTGCGCTCCTTCAAGGTTCAGGTCTGCGATAAAAACCAAAGCTCCCATAGCTGTAAGGTTTCGCACTATTTCCTCCCCTATCCCCTGCGCGCCTCCTGTAACTAGGGCGATGCGGTTTTTAAAAAGGTAGGCGCGTTCTTCCGCACTTATAACATCTCCAGGCGAATCCGGTGTTTCCATTCTTGGTGTATCGTCTCTTTCCGCCTGCCGTTTACGCGCAGAATCAATGTCATTGTCAATCCAGAACAGAGCTTTTGTTTTACCGTTATCTGTCAATGCGGCGCAGGATGGGAGCAATACCCTGCCCTCGCCTGCGCCGCAGGCGAATGACTTTTTCCAGTCTTCATATTTATTACGCATAAAATCAGCGAAAAACTTCCCGTTTTCTTCAGGATTCATTTCAAGTTTCAGCGCGTTTTCCGGCGCTGAAGAGGGCCATTCCTCTGTTACTACTGTCTGCGGTCTTCCCGTTAAATCAATATAAAACCCTCTGATTAAAGCTGCAGTATAATCAACTATCATATAAATCTCCCTTTATCGATTTCAGCGGCCATTTCACAGGCCGACTCCTGCGGATTATTCAGGTTAAGCCTTTTTCCTAAATTTGCGTATAACGTTAGCCGCTCTTTCAGATTAATGGCAGCTAACGGATTTTCATCTGAAAAAAGGCTGAAACGTTTATCAACTGTGGTCAGGCGCTCGTGGGCAATCAGCGCCCATGTTGTGTCAAGCAGATGACGGAATTCATTCTGCAGAACTTCAGGACAGTTAAAAGACTGACGCGAAGTGTTTATATCAACGCCTGTAATTTCCATAAAACCCATTTCACGGCAAAGCCGCTGAACATTTTTTAACTGCTCACGCGTGTTTCGCGGAGGCATATATGTTACAGCTCTGTATTTAAGGCGAGCCAGTTCCGCGAACAGTTCTTCGATGTAATCATCTTCATATTTTTCCGCCCGCTTATCGCCTGTCGGGGATTCCCCTACATCGCCCAGATAGGCGTAAGATGAAATAGCTCCTGATGATTCTGCAAATGATACTATTTCTTGCGCCGGAACGCATTCTTTTTCATCGGGCTGTATAAAAATTTTTGGTAAAAAATCCTGTTTTAAAATCCCTAATAGATCAAACAGGTAATGAGGATTATCCGCCTGAGAAAGTAATACTTCAATTTTCACAGGAACAATAATTCCCAATTTGGTTTTAAGCGCCAAAACCAGTTCCTGTCCTTTGCCGTATTTATCAATTATTATACGTGCGGCGGAAGCGAGAAGATGTCGTTCTGTTATTCCTCCGCCCTGCGCGTATTTGGATTTGAGACATATATCACGCTGAAAATCAATCTCATTAAATCCGGCTTCCTTCAGCAATACGTTAGCTGAAACTGTCATCGCCTCTGTCCGTTTAAGCCTCTGCTCCCTGATTGGCGAAAGAAATTCCTGTGAGCGTACAATAGCCTTGCGCGGCACTCCCTGGACTGTCATATAAGCGATCCCGCGCGAATCTGGGTTATTGATTTTTCTGTCAGCGAACGGACATGTTTTTCCATCCGCGCCTTTCCTGAAACTGACCCGTACTTCAAAACCAACACAGCTGCCAATGCCTAAAATCGCGCATGCTTCGAGCATTTCCATCGCAGCGCCGATAGAATCATGGTCAACAGAGCCTGCTGCGGCAAGCCCTGATTTTCTCGCCTGAAGCGCTGCCATGGAGGGAGTATATGGACTGAAACTGTAAACAGTATGGATATGATTGTTAATTTCTTCACTTTTTTTTGGAAAATTGCCATTTAATTGTTCTGTTTGATGAAAAGAACGTAAAGCGGTAAGCCGCTCATTCATATCAATGTATGGATTGTTTATCGCTTCAGGAAAATCAATCATGCCTATATAGTATCTGATTTAAAATCCTTTCGCAAGTATAATAAAACACTTGCCATATATTTATATACAATATATAATTGAAAGGAAATCGAAAGTAAATTGAGGCTATTCTAAAACTTTAAATAATTTTGGAGCAGCCTCAATCAAAAGGAATTTTGAAATTGAGCATAGAGCTTCGTGATCGTGAACGTTTAATCCTTGACCGCCTGTCTTCTGAAGGCTCGGTTTCTGTCGGAGAGCTGGCGCGTGATTTAGGGCTTTCTGAAGTAACGATCAGGGGAGATTTAAAAGGGCTTGAAGACAAGGGCTGGATAAACAGGAAATGGGGAGGGGCCGCCGCTGCAATTCACAGAAATATTCTTGAAAGACAAAAGGTGTTTCCGGAACGGAAAAACGCAATCGCGAAAGCCGCGGCAAAACTTGTAGAGGACGGCGATGTCATTATGATTGAAGCGGGAACTACAACCGCTTTAATTGCGCGTTATCTTGCCGAAAAGCGAGACATTCATATTGTAACAAATTCGACGCTTGTGTTTTCCTACGCCAGAATGTATCCGCATCTGCAGATAACGATGACAGGCGGCGAGTTCAGAAGGTCTACAGAATCGCTTGTAGGGCCTATCGCTCTTGAAACAATTGAGCGTCTCAATGTGCGCCTTGCCTTTGTCGGCACAGACGGATTTTCTCTTGAACGCGGAATGACAACTCACCTTATGGAAGGCGCTGAAATTGTAAAGGCGATGAAAGCGCACGCGCATACAACAATTCTGGTCGCAGATTCCAGCAAGTACGGCAAAACAGGTTTTGCAAATGTACTGCCGTTATCCGCTATGAATATTATTTTAACAGATAATGATCTTGAGAATAATGCTGAAAAGGACCTGCTTGAAGCAGGAATAAAAATAAATAAAGCATAAAACCAAAAGGAGATACTATGCATGTTTTAATTATGCCCCGTCAGGGTAACACAGTTGAATCCTGTATCATTACAGACTGGAAAGTAAATGAAGGCGAAAGCGTGTCATCGGAGACCGTAGTATGTGAAGTTGAAACAGACAAGGCTTCTTTTGAAATTCCAGCCGGAGCGTCCGGGAAAATTTTAAAAATTCTGCATCCGGCAGGCGATGATGTACCTGTTTTGGAACCAATTGCTGTTATTGGAGAAGAAGGTGAAAATTGGAAACTGGGATTGGATAACAGGGAGCCGAAAACCGCAAGCATAGAGCCTGGTATCAAGCGAGAAAACCTGACGCAAACCAAAAATGATACTCCGGGTATTCAATCCCTCGCTTCCGCTGTCCCGGCTCCAGGTTCCAGGCCGCAAGTTCACAATACATCAATCCCTGTTCTGCAAACACAGCCTCCCGCTCCCAACACGCAGACTATTTCCCCAAGGGCGAAAAATCTGGCGGACAAGGAAGCTGTGCCAAAAGAAGCACTACAGGGTTCAGGCCCTGCGGGAAGAATAATGGAGCGCGATGTGTTAGCCGCCATTGAGAACAGGCCGGCGCTCACTGCAGCCGCTAAAGCGGCGGACGGAACAATTCCTCAAAAAGGCACAGGTTTTGTAGGAAAGGTAACAGCGGAAGATATTATTAAAAAACCTGCATCTCCCCCTCCCCCGCTTCCCGTTTCCAGCGCTCCGTTTACTGAAGTTCCCGTTACAGGAATCCGAAAGATCATATCTGACCGCATGCATAAATCACTCTCTGAAACCGCGCAGTTTACGTTAAACGCATCGGCTTCTGTTTTAAGGCTCAATGAATTGCGGGAGAGAATAAAGGCTTCATACAGTCTGTTCTCTGAACCGGTTTTATGCAAAATTACTGTGAACGATCTGATCCTCTTCGCCGTTTCGCGCGTTTTAACGCGTTACAGCTATATGAACTCCCATAAAACAGGCGATAAAATAAAAACTTTCAGCAATGTTCATCTTGGGATGGCTGTTGACACCCCGCGCGGTTTAATGGTTCCCGTTATACGCAATGCAAACCAGCTTTCGCTGGTTCAGATTTCAGCAGAGGCAAAAAGGCTCTCGTTATCATGCCAGAACGGCTCCGCGAAACCTGAAGAAATTTCAGGCTCTACCTTTTCAGTCTCTAACCTTGGCAGCCTTGGCATAACAGGTTTTACTCCGGTGCTTAACGTACCCGAAGTCGCCATCCTTGGCGTTTGCGGCATTGAACTGAAACCCGTCGCCGCGGAAAATGATAATGGCGATTGCGGCTGCTGCAATGCAGTTTTTGAGCCTCATATCGGCTTCAGTCTTACAATTGATCATCAGGCGGTAGACGGCGCTCCGGCCGCGCGTTTCCTGAAAGCGTTATGCGACGCAGTTAAGGATATAGATCTGCTGCTGGCGGCAGGATGATTAAAATGAGCGTATATTAATTCGATGTTTTGTTTCAGGAGTATATATGTTTGATACAATAATTATTGGCGGAGGGCCTGCCGGGTATATGGCGGCGGAACGTCTTGGTCATTCAAAGAAAAAAGTTTTATTAATCGAGGAACATCAATTGGGCGGAACATGCCTTAACGCCGGTTGTATTCCAACAAAGACATTGCTTAACTCCGTGAAACTTTATGTTCACGCCAAAGAAATGGAAAAATTCGGCGTAAAGGTTCAGCGGGTAACATATGACTGGAACGCCATTCAGAACTGGAAAACAGAAGTAGTTACAAAACTCCGCGGCGGAATTGAAGGGAAAATGAAACGCTTCGGCGTTGAAACAATTAACGGAAGGGGAGAAATTATCGCGCCGCCTTCGGGTGAAAAACCCGCTGTAGTAAAATCGGTTTCACATGACGGACAAACATCTGAGTATAAGGGAAAAACAGTTCTTGTCTGCGCGGGCTCTGTTCCGTTAATCCCGCCGATTCCAGGGGCTAAAGACAATCCTTTCGCATCAGATTCATCTGTTTTGCTTGCGACAGAAAATCTGCCAAAGTGGCTGACAATCATCGGCGGCGGAGTTATCGGCATTGAGTTTGCGGGTCTGTTTTCAGCGCTGGGCTGCCAGGTGACAGTTATTGAACTGATGGACGAAATTATTCCTTTTATGGACAAGGAACATTCACCTGTCCTGCGCCGCTCATTAAGGGACGTTAATTTTAAGCTTGGATGCAAAGTAGAGAAAATTGACGGCGCTGATGTTTTTTTCACGACTAAAGAAAAAAAACTGGAAAAACAGGAAGCCGATCTTGTTCTGGTGGCGGCAGGCCGCCGCCCTGTCACCGATACATGGGGAGCGAAAACGGCTGGCATTGATACAAGCGTGAAAGGCGTCGCGGTTGATGACAGGATGAGGACTAATATTCCCCGTATCTGGGCCGCAGGCGATGTTACTGGAAAAAGCCTTCTTGCGCACAGCGCGTACCGCATGGGTGAAGTCGCGTCATCTGACATTCTTCAGACATTAAATCCCGGTGAAAAAAATTATCACGTAACCCAGGACAGGATGCGCTACAACGCGATACCCTGGGCGGTTTACGGAATCACGGAAGCCGCTGGAGTGGGCATTACGGAACAGGAAGCCGCGGTCAAAGGTATTGAAATAATTAAAGCAAACCTGCCAATGAAATTATCAGGCCGCTTTGCAGCGGAAAATACCTTTTCGGGAACCGGAGCGGTTAAGGTAATAGCCGACGCTTTTAACCGCCGCATTTTGGGCATACACGCCGTTGGCGCTTACGCGCCTGAGTTTATATGGGGAGGCGCGGCCCTCATTGAGCAGGAATTCCGCATTGACGAAGTAAAACAGTTAATCTTCCCGCATCCTACAGTAAGCGAACTTATCCGCGATGTTGTCTGGGAAATGTGAAAAAAAAAGGAAATAAAAATAAATGTTATATGAAAGTTTTACTGAAAAATATTTAAATATTCAAGGAGAATTAAATGCCTAAATCAATATTAATTGATCCAAAAGAAGTGCGTAAGCCGCAGATGCTAAAAATAAAGGACATACCGGTTAATCAGTATAAACCTGATTTTAAAAAAGAGGTTGAGCTTTACGGAAAAGAGAGGCTCATTCAGATTTGGTACGACATGTCTGTAATCCGCGAATTTGAATCCATGCTGAATTCCTTTAAAACTCAGGGGACATGGAACGGTATAAATTATCACCATAAAGGACCTGCTCATCTTTCCATGGGACAGGAAGCGTCAGCGGTCGGACAGTGCGTTAACCTGACCATAGATGATTACATTTTCGGCAGCCATCGTAGTCACGGCGAAATAATAGCCAAATGTTTCTCGGCTTTATGGCAATATACGCAGAGCGCCTACGGGCAGAAGCGCCTTGAAGCTGTAATGAAAAGTTACCTTGACGGCGAAACGCTCAGTATCGCCGAAAAGATTCCCCATAAAACCATGCGCGATCTGGGTGAAAATTTTGTTCTGTACGGAACATTAGGTGAAATATTCGCCCGAAGGGCGGGATTTAACCGGGGGCTTGGCGGTTCCATGCACGCATTTTTCACGCCCTTTGGCTCCATGCCAAATAACGCCATTGTAGGAGGCTCGGCGGACATAGCAGCAGGCAGCGCTCTTTACAAGCGCATAAACCGCAAACCGGGCATTGTAATCGCTAATATCGGCGACGCTTCCATGGGCTGCGGTCCCGTGTGGGAAGCGATGATGTTAAGCGCAATGGATCAGTACCGTAATCTTTGGTCCAAAGAAGCCGGAGGAGCGCCTCCAATTCTCTTTAATTTCTTTAACAATTTTTACGGCATGGGCGGACAGACTTCCGGAGAAACGATGGGGTACGGCATTATGGCGCGCGTAGGCGCTGGCGTTAACCCTGACAATATGCATTCAGAACGGGTGGACGGCTACAATCCGCTTGCTGTAGCAGACGCGATTAGCCGGAAGAAGGCCATACTTCTTGAAGGGAAAGGACCGGCGCTTCTTGACACTCTTACCTACCGGATTTCAGGCCACTCCCCTTCCGACGCTTCAAGTTACAGGACGCCCGAAGAAATAAAACTCTGGCAGGAAGCGGACTCAATCCAGGAATACGGCGCGTATCTTGTCGAGAATAAAGCAGCAGGCAAATCAGAACTTGACGCGTTACGTGAAACAATAAAAATCAGGCTGACTGAAGTTGTAAAACTTGCGGTTAACGATGAAATCTCCGCGCGCTGCGGCGGAGCGTTTATAGAATCTGTTATGTATTCAAACGGCAGGGCTGAAAAACTTGACAGCCGCGAAGCGGAGCTGGCGCAGCCAGTTGCAGATAATCCAAGGGTTAAAGCTCTCGCTGACAGGCTCCGCTATGGTTTCGACGCGGAAGGAAAACCGGTATCCAGGAACAGGGCGTTCCAGTACCGTGACGCGCTGTTTGAGGCGCTGCTTCACCGCTTTACAATCGACCCGACAATGGCAGCATGGGGCGAAGAAAACCGCGACTGGGGCGGCGCGTTCGCCGTCTACCGAGGGCTTTCCGAACTTCTTCCGTATAACAGGCTCTTCAACAGTCCGATATCCGAAGGGGCTATAGTCGGCTCAGGCGTCGGTTACGCGCTATCGGGAGGTAGGGCCGTAGTGGAACTGATGTACTGCGATTTTATGGGAAGAGCCGGAGACGAAATATTTAACCAGGCTTCCAAGTGGCAGGCAATGTCAGCGGGGCTTTTAAAAATGCCGCTTGTAGTGCGCGTTTCTGTAGGTAATAAATACGGAGCACAGCACAGCCAGGACTGGTCGGCTATAACCGCTCACATTCCGGGTTTAAAATCATACTTCCCCGCCACTCCATACGACGCGAAAGGCATGTTAAATCTGGCCCTGCGCGGCACTGATCCCGTTATATTTTATGAAAGCCAGCTTCTTTACGACATCAGTGAACAATTTGAAAAGGACGGCGTTCCTCAGGGGTATTACGAAGTGCCTGAAGGAGAACCCGTTATACGCAAACAGGGAAATGATTTAACAATCGCTACAATCGGCGCGACTCTCTATCCTGCAATTGAAGCGGCGAAAAGGCTTGAAAACCAGTTCAATCTTTCCGCAGAAGTAATTGATCTGCGTTTTATAAATCCGCTGAATTACGAAATGATAGTTGAATCTGTAAAGAAGACAGGAAAGCTTCTGCTCGCAAGCGACTCGTGCGAGCGCGGCTCTTTCCTTCATACAGTTGCGAGTAATATTCAGACTCTAGCGTTTGATCATCTTGACGCACCTGTGTCTGTTGTAGGAAGCCGCAACTGGATCACCCCGGCCGCCGAGGTGGAACACCTCTACTTCCCGCAGATTGACTGGATCATCGACACAATTCATGAACGCATCCTCCCGCTGCCGGATTATAATGCCGTTACTGTGCAAACTACAGGCGAGATAATGAGAAAGAACAGATTGGGTGTTTAGGAAATTTACAGTAAAAAGAAGTTCCCGCGGGATTAGTATATAACTTATTACTCATTAACAATTATTGACAGAATTTTTCTTACCGCTCCGCGATCTGATATCATCATAGAAAAGTAATTTTCTACCTTTTCTGCGAGACCGGCTTCGTAAAGATCAAGGCCGAACAGGGAAGAATTGGAAAGCAAAGGTTTAAGTTTACTGTGAATAAAAGTTTTTTCAATAATGATTTGCCCGAAAATAATTCCATCAAGACCGGCTTTTAAATTTTCATATAAAGGATCCGGACTCACATTCATTGGGTTTCCTTCGTCATCATAACCCAAAAGATAACGAAGCCAGCCCGCGAAAACCAAAGGAATCAATTTTAAATCCTGTAAAATTTTTCCGCTCTCTTTATAGGCAATTAGGGTTCCGCCAAAACGCGCCGGAATTTTTTGCGATGTATCTGTCGCTATTCGCTGCGGTGTATCAGGTAAAAAAGGATTTACAAGACGCACATTTATTACCTGATCAAGAAATTTATCAGGCTCTATAATCCCTGGATCAATTACAACAGGCATACCCTCGCGGCGGCCTATTCCTTCGGCAAGTTTCAGTAAATCAGGATCTTTCATTTCATCGCTGATCCTTTTAAATCCAAGCAGACATCCAAAAACGGCGAGAGCTGTATGCAGAGGGTTAAGGCATGTGCCGACTTTCATTTTTTCAACCTTGTCTACTGTCTCCCTGTCTGTAAAAAGCACGCCTGCTTTATCCAATGCGGGTCTGCCGTTTGGAAAAGCGTCTTCCATTACAAGGTACTGTGTTTCTTCAGCGTTTACATAAGGAGCGATATATGTGTTTTTCTCCGTAACAATGTCCTGCATGTCCTCAATGCCGGTTTCGTTTAACATTTTTCTTACGCTTTCATCCGGCCGCGGCGTAATTTTATCAATCATTGTCCACGGAAATGATACTTTTTTGCGGTTGCGGATATAGTTTAAAAAACCCGCGTCCGTTATGTTTTTTTCAGTCCAGCCTTTTGCGAATGTTTCCATGGCGGCAAAAAGCTTATCGCCGTTATGCGAACAATTGTCCATGCTTACCAAAGCGAGAGGGTAAGCCCCATTTACATAACGCTCATGGCATAGGGCGGCAATTCGGCCCAGATAACTATTCGGTTCCCCTGGACCTGAATTAATATCCTCTTTGATGTCAGCCAACAGCGACCCGTTTTTGCCTGTAAGATTGTATCCTTTTTCCGTAATTGTAAAACTCGCCATCTGCAGGGAAGGATTTATAAAAATTTTCCTTAATTCCGCCCAATTTTTATCCGTCCTCAATGATGAAGCGACAGAAGCGATTACTTTTTTATCCGTTGTTCCGCCTGATTTTAGCGTAACCAGTATACATAAATTATCGAATGGTAAAAAACATTTATCTATTATTTCCCCGTCATAACCTTCCGCAACTACAATGCCTGTTGTTTCAATTCCCATTTCTAAAAGGCTCTGTGCAAGAGATGCCGGGAAAGCGCGGAAAATATTCCCCGCTCCAAAATGAATCCACCGGGGAGTCTTGCCTGTCGCGGCGATCATCGCCTTGCGATCAAATCCTGGAAGTGAAATATTCGCTTTGTCCCAGAAAATTACATCTTTAATTGTTTCATCTGATAAACGCATATTGTATTTTAATATATCAACTATTGCTGTTCAAGTGCTGAGATATTATCACAGCTTTTTCCTTGATAATATTTTAAATCCTTATTATCATATAATCATGGAGCGGTTAAATCCTTTAAATGACAGGCTAAATTTCGTTTTGCAAGACAAGGAATTCTTAAAAACATACCACATATTAAACGCGGGCTGCGTAAACGCTAATATTAAATTTCTATAAACTGTCATCCGTGCTGTATAAGCCGCACATTAACAGCTATAACAACACAAAATAAAAAAGTGATCAAATACATTTGCGCTACAATGTTTATCTTTACTCCCAGCCGCCCGCAGAACCGGATTTACTTGAGTCCATGTTATTGTTTGCGTAGGATGTGGTGTTGCGTCTTGGATTTGAGTTACCTAAATCATTTGCAAAGTAAACTGCGTGTCCACTGCCACGTCCGCTATTATCATTTTGTGCTGTGTTTTTAAGCTGATACCCATCTTCATCATTACCTGTAACATCATTACCGTAAATAATACCTCCTGTTTTAACGAAGTTGACAATTACGTTCCACTTCCATGGAGCTACACCTCCTGCATAAGCACCATCAAGGTATATTCCATTAGTACCATAACCTTTATTAGGATTTATTGAATGAGTAACACTATTTCCGCTAATAACCCCGCCGCTCATAATAAAACTACCATCAACAAGTACGCCGCCACCAACCGCACCACCATAATTGTTACTGGATATTGCACTGATAATATTATTTCTAATTTTTCCATTTAATAAAATAAATGATGATGATTCATAAATAAAAACTCCACCGCCATGTACGGAACCAGCCATACTTGTTGATTGACTAAACAAATTATTGTTTTCAATAATTCCATTTATCATCTCAAAATAGCTATTATTTCGAATTGAAATACCTCCTCCATTAGCATTGACACCATCACCTGATGCGACATTGGTACAGATATTATTTCTTATCGCTCCATTACTCATCAAGATGTTGCTGTTATTAACTGCGTAAATACCTCCTCCAAATACATTTCCTCTGATTGTCCCATTCACCTTATTCCCTGATACTTCTCCTCCGGCAATTTCAAGAGTTCCTTCATCTATAAAAATACCAGCACCGCCAGTATTAGTTACCGAAGTATTAAATGTATTCCCCGTAACTTTCCCGCCGTTATTCAAAACCAGCTTTCCAGTTGAGTTAACTTTTACTAGCGATGCGTTATTATCATTCCTCCCCTCCAACAAAATATCTTCCAGTACCAGTTCAACATTTGCTCCAGCAGTAAAAAGAGAGCCGTTACTCGAAAGATTAATTTTACGTGATGAGTTATTGCCTTTTATTGTGATTGTTTTATTCGCGTAAGACGTTGATGTTAAACTTTGGGGAGCCAGGCTCATGTCAGATGTTACATTGATTGTAAAATTATCCTGCGAACTGCTTTGTATTGAAGAAAGAGCCGAGGTAAATTCAAGTGTTGTTGACACATTGAAAACTACTCCGGTTTCAATAGCGTCAATGTTCCATTTTGCGTAAAAAGTAATATCTCCATTAACAGTATATGCTGCTCCAGCGTTGTAATTGGTTCCATCTCCATTAGCCTGTGTGTTCCAGCCTCCGAATGTTCTTCCGCTATAAGTCAAATTTCCCGCGCCGGGTATGGTTAT